>JBBSEE010000009.1:0-15465 GCA_038239995.1 Chloroflexia bacterium
CCGCCCCGCCCACCCGCCCACCCCCGCCTACACCACGCGGAGTCCCCCGCTTGCCAGCCGACATAGCGGCCTGCCCGTGCGGGGCAGAGGGCGCAGAAGCTCGGGGCGCGGGGGATAGGCGGCCCACTATTCAGGGCTAGCTGCACGCTGGTGGCGGTATCACTAACCACCGCCACCGCCGCCGCCCCTACATTCACATTGATACCGATACCCAGCACAGCCCATGCCACCGCTCCCCGCTCGAAGCCCACTTCGCATAGGATACCGCCCAGCTTGAGCGCGTCGGCAAGTAGGTCGTTGGGCCACTTGAGGGCGAGGTGCAGTTGGGGGTACAGCCCTGTCAATGCCGCCCGCGCCGCGCTAGCAAGAGCCATAGTTAGGGCGAAGGCGCGGGCGGCGGGGAGGTTGGTGGGGCGCAGCAAGAAGCTGGCAAGGATGCTGCTGCCCATCGGCGCGTGCCAAGTTCGCCCCAGCCGCCCCCGCCCGCTGCTCTGGTATTCGGCCAGCACCACGCTGCCATCCGGCCACTTGGGGTCGTCTACCATCTGACGGGCTAGCTGGTTGGTGCTACCCACGAGGTTATGCCGCTGCCGCCAGCGACCGACCCGCACAGTGTCCAGCCCCGCCGTAATCGCGCTCTCGCTCAGGTCATCCATTCGCCACCATTGCGCGGGCCTCGTCCACTATCTGCCCCCCGACCACGCTGCCCAGCCGATATGCCCCCGCGTTCAGCAGGGCCAGCGCGTCGCTCAGGTTGGTCGCGCCATCCGCCCGCAGCTTGATATTGGGGGGCAAGCTGGCCCGCAGCCGCTTCACCGCCGTTGCATCAATCGGCCCCGCTTGCATCGCGGCGACCACATAATCGGCCCCCGCGGTGGCCGCCGCCCCCACCGCTTGGGTTTGCTCATCCGTGCTTAGGTAGGCGCAAGGGATGATTAGCTTGACCAGCACCCCCGCATCCGCCGCCTGCCGCGCTTGCTTGACCACATAGCTGAGGTCGTCGCCCACCGCCTTCCAGTCGCCACTCTTGGCCGCGCCGAGGTTCAGCATCACCTCAATCTCGGTCGCGCCATCGTTGACTGCTAGCCGCGCCGCCAGCCCCCGCTCCGAAGCGGTCTGCACCCCATCAGGCCAACCCACTACCGCGCAGGTTCGCGCCATGCTATCCTTACCCAGCCGCGCCGCCGCCAACCGCGCCCAGTACCCCCGCACGCACACGGCGGCGAACTGGTACTGGTTCGCTACATCGCAAGCCGCCCGCACCGCGTCGGCGGTCGCAGTCGCATCGAGCAACGGGTAATCTATCCGTGCCGCCAATTCGCTAGGGGTCATTGCCACGCCTCCGGATGATGAGGTTTGAGGTTTGAGGTTTGAGGTTTGAGGTTTGAGGTTTGAGTTATAAACGTTGTAATGATGTAATGATGTAGGGGCGCGGATTTATCGCGCCCGCGTGAAGCGTATCACCGCCTATCGTCACCCACAACGTTGCCCCGCCCGAATGTTGTCCGCTGCTCCGCTTTCAAGTCCGCTGGCCGCATCGCTTTCGACTGGCCCAAAGGTACTTCACCCGCTGGGGGTCAACCCCCCAGACCCCCGCTAGTCTCCCCCTACCTTTCGTCGCAAGGAAAGGTAGGTACGTCAAGGTTGCGGATGACGATGGGCGTGAATGCGCGTCGGCAGGGCGTATGCGATTCGCCCCCACGTCATTACAACGTTGATAGCTCAAAATAGGAGTTACGCAGTCGAGCAGGGCGGATACGATTCGCCCCTACGTCATTACATCATTACATCATTGATAACTCAAACCTCAAACCTCAAACCTCACCCCAATTGCGCCGCGCTGAAGGGGCGGGTGTAGAGTTGGTCGAGGGCGGTGGCTTGCCGGTCGCCATGCAGGTTGACGAGGATGATGGGGAGGGCGGGGTTGAACTCGGCCAGCACTTGGCAGCACGCGCCGCAGGGGGGACTGAGCAGCGCGGCGACTACATCGGTAGCGATGGCGATACGGACGGGCTGGCGGCAACCCCCCGCGATCGCGGCCAGCATCGCGGCCCGCTCCGCGCAGATGGTCGAGCCATAGGCGGCGTTCTCCACGTTTGCGCCCACGTAGATGTGACCGTCCGCGCCCTGCAAGGCTGCCCCCACCTTGAAGCCGGAATAGGGGGCGTAAGCCTGTTCGCGCACCGCAATGGCGGCGGCCATCAACGCATCATCGCTCATCGGGGCGACTCCCGCTCATCGCCAATATCACCCGGCATCCCCCCCGTTGCGCCACCCAACAGAATCGCGGTGGGGTCGGGGCGGGCTAGCTCGGCGGTGTTGCCACGTCCGTCCGCGCTAGGCGGTTCGCGGTTGATGACGGTAAGGCGCAGCTTACGCAGGCGGCGGCCCTCGGCACTCTCCACCACAATCCGCACCCCGTTGGCGGTCAGTTCATCGCCCACTGCGGGTATCCGCCCCAACCGCTCGAACATCAGCCCGCCCAGCGTGTCGTAGTCGCCAGTGGCAAGGTTAATCCCTAGCTCCTCGTTCACGTCATCGAGTGGCACGCGGGCATCTACCACATATTCGCCCTCGGCCACTTTTTCGATCGAAGGCTCCTCACGGTCGTACTCATCGCGGATTTCGCCGACAATCTCCTCCAACAAGTCCTCGATGGTGACTAGCCCAGCAGTGCCGCCATATTCGTCGAAGATAATCGCCATCTGCTGGCGGCCTAGCTGCATCTCGCGCAGCAGGTCGTCCACCTTCTTGGAATCGGGCATAAACATGGCGGGGCGCAGATAGCTCATCACGCTGAAGTTGGCGGGGTTGGGGTTGTCGCCCTGTAGCAGCTTGAGCAGGTCTTTGGCGTGCAAGATGCCCTTCACGTTGTCAATGCTCTCCTCATAGACGGGCAGACGGCTGTAGCCCGCGTTAATCACCTCGTCCAGCGTCTCCCGTAGGGTGGTATCGTTGGCGATTGCCACAATGTCGGTGCGCGGCACCATCACCTCGCGCACCAGCGTAGAGTGGAACTCCACGAGGCTCGCCATCATCTCCTGCTCCTCCTCCGGCGGCGCGTCGTCCTCCTCGCTGCCGAACAGAGCCATCACCTCTTCTTCCAAACCGACGGGGCGGGAGGTGGGACGGAGGCCCAGCAGGCGCAATATCAGGCGGCTGAGGGCAAGAAAAGGGATGAGGATGATGCCGCCCACTGCGTGCATGATGCTCAAGGGGGTGAGCATCCGCAGGGCCATCCGCTCTGGGTCGTAGCTAGCGGCGGTGCGCGGCAGCACCACGCCGAGGAGGATGACCACGAGGGAGGCGACAATCGCGGTCAGCCACACTCCACCGCCGTCCGCCACTTGGGTGGCAAGGCGGCCAATCAACGCGCTGGCGACCAGCAGGGAAATCGCAGTGGTCAGCTCTGCCCCCGATATGTGGCTGCGGCGATTGTCCAGCAGGCTGTTAAGCCGCTCCACCTCGGCTGGCTCAGTATCGCTCAAAGCCCGAAGGCGTACCCGGCTGATGCTACTCAAAGCCGCCTCCGCCGCCACGGCATAGGCTAGCAGGGTGGTGCATACCGCAATCCCCAGTATCGAAATCCAATCCGTAAGTGTCAATCTATCGCTCCAACTACGCTGATGATCAGCGGAACAGGGTGCTGACCGACAGGTCCTTGTGGATATGCACAATTGCCTCGGCGATGAGCGGGGCGACGCTGAGGATGTGGAACTTGCTGGCCCGCTCCTCGCTGATGCTCTCGGTGTAGCTGACCTGCACCCCAGCCTTGAGCTTGGCACTGACCCGCTGCACCACTTGCCCCACCATCATCGGAGCGGGGGGTGGCACCGTATCCGTGACTACCAGCCGCTTGAAGGGTGCCGCTTGCAGGGCTTCGACCGCGCCGTCGGCAAGGGCGGCATGGGTGGCGCAGGCGTAAATCTCCCGCGCTCCCCGCTGCAATAGCATCTCAGCAGCGGCAATTAGCGTGCCGCCGGTGAGGATCATATCATCGCTGATAATCGCGGTGCGGCCCTCGACATCGCCCACCATGTCCATCGCCACCGACACGTCCGCGCTGGGGTGCATCTTGCTGATGAAAGCGAGGGTGCCGTCGCCACCCAGCCGCTGCTTCAACTCCAAGGCGCGACCGACCCGCCCCGCGTCGGGGGCGACTACCACGTAGCTACTCAGTTGCAACTCACGGAAGTATTCGGCCATTAGCTGGGTGGCGCGGAGGTGGTCAACCGGAATGTCGAAGAAACCCTCGATGGCAGGGGCGTGCAGGTCCATAGTCAGGATGCGGCTGGCCCCCGCGCGGCTGATGATGTCGGCGACCAGCTTGGCGGCAATCGGCTCCCGCCCGGTCATCTTCTTCTCCTGCCGCGCATAGGCGTAGTAGGGGATGACCGCGGTAATCCGCCCCGCGCTGGCCCGCTTCAGCGCATCAATCATCAGCAGTAGTTCCATGATGTGGTGGTCGGCGGGGGCGTTGAGCGGCTGGATGACGAACACATCGCTGCCCCGCACGTTCTCCTCGATGCGTACCCGCGTCTCGCCGTTACGCCAGAAGCCGACAATCGCCTCGCCCATCGCCATGTCCAGATGCTCGGCGATGTGCCGCGCAAGGGCGGGGTGGGCGTTGCCGCTGAATACCTTGAGCCGTCCTTCCATCGTGCCTCCTTCGGGAGTTATGAGTTTTGAGTTTTGAGTTTTAGCCACACCTGAGCAGCACAGATATGTAGCTACGATTGATAGAATGGTAGGGGCAGGGTGGATGCGAGTCACCTTATACCATATACCATTCATCACTCATCACTATCTTTCGGCGGTAGGTTGCGGGCGGGGAGACCGACCGCGGTGTAGCCGGGGGGTACATCGCGACGGACTACCGCACCCGCGCCGGTGCGGGCCTTCTTGCCGATACGCACGGGGGCAATCATCATCGTGTCGCCACCAATGAAGGCCTCATCCTCGATGATGGTCTGCTTCTTCACCGCGCTGCCATCGTAGTTGAGCGTGACCGACCCCGCCCCGATGTTCACGCCCGCGCCAATAGTGGCATCGCCGAGGTAGCTGAAGTGGCCGCTCTTGCTGCCCGCTCCGAAGCGGGTCTGCTTCATCTCCACGAAGTTGCCGAGGTGGGCGTGGGCGGCGATATGGCAACCGGCGCGGATATGGCAGAAGGGGCCGATGTCCACATCGTCCTCGATGACGCTATCCTCGACGTAGCTGGCGATAATCCGCACGTTATTGCCCACCTGCGCCCCCCGCAGCCTTGTGTGGGGGCCAATCTCGCTGCCGCTGCCAATCACCGTGCCGCGCTCGATGCAAGTGCCGGGCAGGATGACGGTATCCTCGCCCACGCTCACGTCCATATGTAGATATACGCTGCTGGGGTCGGGCATAGTCACGCCCGCCAGCATCAACTCGCGGCGCAACCGCGCCTGTACGGTAGCCTCGGCCTCGGCCAGCTTGACCCGCTCGTCAATGCCAATCGTCTAAGCATAACCGGATGCGCCTAGCGGCACGGCGTTGACCCGCCCCTTCGCTGCGGCCATCGCCAGCAGGTCGGTGAGGTAATACTCGCCGCTGCGGGGGTTGGGTGCGATGCGCGGCAACGCCTGCCACAGCCACGCCGCGTCCAGCGCGTAGATGCCGGTGTTAATCTCGGTGATGCGCCGCTGCTCGTCGTCTGCGTCCTGCTCCTCGACGATGCGTAGCACGCGGCCACCAGCGGCGGGGTCGCGCACGATGCGCCCGTAGCGATAGGGGTTGGCGGCCTCGGCGGTGAGCAGGGTGAGCAAGTGATTGCCCTCTTGCTGGGCCTGCACCAGCATCGCCAGCGTATCAGTGCGTATCAGCGGCGCGTCGCCCATCAGCACCAGCACGGTGCGAATGCTGGGGTCAGCGGCCAGCGGCGCGGCGGCCTGCATCAGAGCATGACCGGTGCCTAGCTGCTGCTCCTGCCGCGCGTACTCCACCCTGCCCCACTGTTCGTCGGCGTATTTCGTCACCGTGTCTGCGCCGTAACCGACCACCAGCACGGTGCGACCCAGCCCCAGCGGTTGCAGCGCGGCCAACACGTGACCGACCAGCGGCCTGCCCGCCAGTTCGTGCATCACTTTGGGCCGCCGCGACTTCATGCGTGTGCCTAGCCCCGCCGCCAGCACCACTGCGGCCACATCGCTATATCCCTTGCTCATCTACTCACCACTCCCACCGGCGCAGTGTGAATACGCCCGCGATTGCAAAAAAGGTGAAGCGCGTCCGCTCCACCCCGCCTGACTTAGACTCCGCCGACCCTGAGTTCGCCCGCGTCGCGCTGGCGGGGTTCACGCTTGCGGTGGCTACGTTCGCTTACGACCATTCCCTCGCTCCGACTATGCGCCTACTCTTTGCTGTTGATATACTAACCTATTCGGGGGGGAGAGTCAAGGCAATGGGCGTTCCCGCGCCCAATCGAGCATCTCAGCAGCGGGGGCGAGTTGACGCATCCCCAGCTTCTCCAACACTCGTATCGAAGCGGCGTTGTCGGGCAGGCACTCAGCGACCACGCGCCGGACAGCGGGCTGGGTGAAAGCCCAGTCTATCAGCGCGGCCACCGCTTCGGTGGCGAAACCTTGCCGCTGGTAGCTATCCCCGATGCCATAGCCTACCTCTATCGTACCGGCTGCGTCGGGCGGCCCTTTGAACCCAGCATAGCCGATAATCACCCGCCCCTCGCGGCGGATGATGAGGTGGCCGCCCCAATCTTCGGTGGCAAGGTTGTGGCTATTCGCTTGGGCGATGGCGTGGAACAGGCGGCTGAGGTGCGGGTCGGGCCAATCGTCGGGTAGTTGCGCCATCAGCTGGTGAGCAAACGTGGCGCGGTCAGCCACCAGCGACCTAATCAAGTCGAGGGTGAAGGGGGTGATGCTTAGGCGGTTGGTTTGGAGGTTAGGCAAGGTGTTGAAGGGGGCTAAACAATCGCTTCGGCTAGCTCGGCCAGCAGCGGGTCTGGCTCGTCTTGGAAGGTGGCGACCGGCACGGCGCGGGTGGGGAGTTCGGAGCGATGAGCGCGTATCTGCTCAAGCTGGCCCAGTGTTATGGCAGTGATGAAGTCCATACCACAGTTCCGGCAACTGATGACCGGTACGTTTTCAATCATGATTGCGTCTTCACCCTTACCATACGCACGGGTGCGGCGGCGGATGCGGGCGGTCGGTTGTCCACAGTTAGGGCAAGTCATCCTTTTATCCTTTACTAGAGCAGGTAGACAGTGATGACCACGATGCACTCTTTGGTGTCCAGCCTAGCCACAACTTCCATACGCTGACCAGCGTATCTCGAACCCAAAATCCTGTATTTGTACTCACCTGTACCCCAGTCACGTTGCCGCTCAATAATCTTGCCGGTTCGGATGGTGTATTCGATGTCGTAGCGGCCAATGCTTTCATCATCCATCTCCTCAAGGGCATGGATGGATAGGTAATAGCGTCCTTGTTGGACACACTGGCGCATCCGCTGCAAGATAGGTTCGTACATCGCCGTCCTTCATCGCGAGAGCGTGCTTTCATTATACCACAGGCGGCAAGAGGGGGTGGGGTGGGGTTTGCATGGCGGATGATGCAGAAGGGGATGGTCGGCCAGCAGATTGGGGCAGTTTTGGTGGCAAGGAGCGGGTCAGGCGCGTTCGGGGAAGGGCGGCAAGCCGAGTTCGCGACGTAGCTCCTCGCTGCTGATACCGCCTTCTGCCTTCATGCGGGCGATACCCTCGTCAAGGAACTCGATGAACGCCGCGTTGTTACTGAGGGACTCGACTTCGGCAGCGAACTCATGCTCATCATGGGCCAACTTCTCGGCGTATAGTTGGAATAGAGCGTGCATAGGCGCATCTTCCAGAGTTACCAGCGCGGCATAGGGTTGGCCTTCGATAGTGAGGATGAAGGGTTCACCATTGACGTTCTGCGCGTACTCGGACAGTGGCGCGGTGGCGTTGTCAATCTCGATGGTCTTCATAGCGGGAACTCCCTTCCTTCAATGAACAGTTTGTTGTTCCTCTTAACGCCAATATAGACAATGTTAACCGCACCGTCCTCGATGTTATAGAGTACCCGCAGATGACCAATCCGTAGTTCCCATTGAAGTTCTTGTTGGTTGCGACGTAGTCGCTTACGGTTTATGGCTTCTACTTCAGCCTGATGGCGCAATTGCGCCTCGACCTCATCCACAAGCCTAGACCTGTCAGCGGCAGTCAGTGATTTAATCATTGCTCTTGCGGACATGGAGTAGATAATCTCATACGGCAAGAAGTTGGCCTCCACGCGGATGTTACAACTATTATACCACAAGCGTTGGGGTTATAACACCCTACTCGCCCCGCGTACCCACCCCCAGCCCCTCCCGATGGGAGGGGAGTTGTGCTGTAGGGGCGGGTTGCACTCGCCCCGACGGGATTAGATATACCTACCCATCGCGGGGAAGCCGTTCGGCACCTCGCGGCGTTCGTAGCCTTGCGCGGGGGGCGGGGGGCAGCGCAGCGGCTTGTCCTCGCGGTAGCCGAGGGCGTACTCGCCCTGCACGATGGTGTGTATCTCGCGCGTGCCTTCGTAGAGGATGGCCCCCCGCGAGTTGCGGAGGTAA
Organism: Chloroflexia bacterium; assembly: GCA_038239995.1. Classification (GTDB taxonomy): domain Bacteria; phylum Chloroflexota; class Chloroflexia; order QHBQ01; family QHBQ01; genus QHBQ01. The sequence continues at coordinate 8,611 of JBBSEE010000009.1, forward strand.
CGCTCCACCGGGTACTCGTTGGAGTAGCCGTATGCGCCATGCACCTCGATTGCGTCATCAGCGGCGCGGAAGGCGACATCGCAGGCGTGCCACTTGGCGAGCGAAGTCTCGCGGGTGGTACGCATCCCATAATTCTTCATCCAGCCCACGCGGTAGCAAAGCAGGCGGGCGGTCTCCACCCCCAGCACCATCTTGGCAATCATCTGCTGCACCAGTTCGTACTTGCCAATCGGCTGACCGAAGGCTTCACGCTCACGCGCATACTTGACCGAGGCATCGAGGCTGGCTTGGGCAAGGCCGACTGCGCCGGTTGCCACCGTGTAGCGGCCCCAATCCAGCGCGGACATGGCGATACGGAAGCCCTCCCCCTCCCCGCCGAGGCGGTGGGCGGCAGGGACGCGCACATCTTGCAGGGTTATCTCTCCCGTGTTGCCCGCCCGCACCCCCAGTTTGCCGTGAAACGAGCCGGTGCTGAGGCCATCCATGCCCCGCTCCACGATGAAGGCGGTTACACCCTTAGCCCCGCTGCCGGGGTCGAGGTTGGCGAAGACGAGGAAGTGGTCGGCGATATTGGCCGCGCTAATCCACACCTTGCTGCCGTTGAGGATGTAGTCGTTGCCATCCTTGCGGGCGGTGGCCTTCATGTGCGCGGCATCGCTGCCCACGCTCGGCTCAGTCAGGCCGAACGCGCCCAGCTTCTCGCCTCGCGCTTGGGGGGTAAGCCAGCGTTGCTTCTGCTCCTCGCTGCCCCACTGCAATAGGGTCATGCTATTGAGGCCAAGGTGAACGCTGAGGATGACGCGGAAGGCGGTTTCGGCGCGTTCGATTTCCTCGCAGACAATGCCCATGCTGATGTAGTCGAGGCCGCTGCCGCCGTACTGCTCCGGCACGCAGATGCCGAGGATGCCGAGGGCAGCCATCTGCTTGAGGATATTGGTATCGAACTTGCCCTCCGCGTCATTCTCCCGGGCTACGGGAACAATCTCCTTCTGGGCGAAGTTATACACCATGTCCCGTACTTGACGATGCTCGTCACTGAGGCTGAAATCCACTGCGCTTCCTTTCTGATATGGGGGTTTAAGATTTTTGTAGACCGGCCACGAGGCCGGTAAGCTGTTCGCTGACCGCCTGTAGCTGCTGCTCGTTGGTGGCACTCTGGCGCACGATGCTGCTGATTTGGCGCAGGGCGATGGCGACTTGGTCGCTGATGCTCTTCTGCTGCTCGGTAGATTGCAATATTGAGTCCGCCCACAAGTTGGTGTCGGCGGCCATGGCACTGAGGCGACGCACCGCGCTAGTGGCCTCTTGCAGTAGGGTCACGCTGCGCTGGGTCTCGTTCATGCTCTCCAGCGTGGCAGCAGTGGTGGCGGTGGCCGCATCCTCGATTTGCTGGATGATGCTGCGTACCTGGGCGGTGGCCCGCTCGGCGCGGGCGGCCAGTTCGTCCACCTCTTGGGCCACCACGGCGAAGCGGCGACCGACCGCGGTACTTTCGACCGCCGCCGCCTCGATGGCCGCGTTCAGCGACAGGATGTGGGTCTCGCGGGTGATGCTGTCCAGCAGTTGGATGATGGTGGTAATCTCGTGTACCTGCTCGTTCAGCCGCTGGGTGCTATCCACCACAAGGCTGACATCGCTGTTCACCACATGAGTGGCCGCGGCAATGCGCTCGATGAGGTCGCGGCTCGACTTGGCCTCGTCGCTGGCCTGCTGCGCCAGTTCGCTGACTTGGCGGGCACTGCCCGCGATTAGCTGGGCTTCAAGGTCAAGCTGCTCCGCGCTGGAGCTAACTTGCAGCACCGCGGCGGCTTGCTCCTGCGCCCCCGCAACCTGCTCGTTAATCGCCCCCCCCAACTGTTGCGCGGCCCGCTCGACCGAGGTGGCGGTCTGCTGCTGCAACTGCTGGCGGGCGACTAGCTCAGTGTTCAATTGGGCCAATTGCTCCACCTGTGAGGCAGCTAGCGTGCGGGCGTTACGCAGCCGCCCCATCACCCAATTGAGCATCAGCGTCTCGGAGATGGCGAGGATAACGTTGACCACCGCGTTCTCTACCGAATGCGTATCCTGCGCCATGTTCGCGGCGGGGAAGTTAGTCTCGATTACCGCGAGGATGATAAAGCAGGCGATAAACAGGCCCATCACCCACAGATAGTCGCGACGGCTGAGAACAATGACGAAGAAGACAGGGAAGAACAACATGGGGAAGGCGGTGGTGGGGTTGGTATAGCCGCCGCTGAGGTGAAGCAAGGGGAAGTACACGACAAAGAGGAGCAAGCAGATAACGATGCTGATAGTTCGCACGGTTTGAGCATTGTTGCGCCACCACAGCACGAGGCAAATTAGGCCATAGGCGAGGATGGGGCCAATCTGCCAAAGCTGACCGAGCGGGGCATAAAGTTCGCTGATATAAATAATCGCACTGTTGAGTACCGCCAACGCCGCAATGATAAGCAGGGTGATGCTGACTACGCGCACCTGCTCGTTCGCTTCGCGGCGGGCCACATTTTGTTCGACAATCTCTGGGGTAGACATGGCGGTTACTCCTTTGCGGGCTAGGCGACCGCCGCGGCAATCTCTTTGGCCGCCCGTCCTGCTGCCCAACCCGCCCGTAGCGCGGCTACATTCGCCTCTCGCGCTTTGGCGGGGATACGGGCGGCCACCGCCTGTTCAAGCGCGTCTGCTTCGACCACGCCGGTGATAGCCCCAATCGCCCCCAAGGCCACGATGCTGGTTGCCAGTATCGCGCCGGTCTGTTCGCGGGCGATTTGCATCAGCGGCAGGCGATATAGCTGCACCCCGGTGGGCAACGCGGCGGGCACCTCGCGCACAATCGCGGCCTCGGCGACGATGACCCCACCCTCGGCCATGCGGGGCAGGAACAAGGCTAGCTCCTCCTTGTTCATCGCCAGCAGCACATCGGGGTTCAGCACGCTAGGGTAGTCAATCGGTTCAGGGCTAATCACCACATCGCTGCGGCTGAACCCACCCCGCGTGCTGATGCCGTGTATCTCGATTTGGCAGACGTAGTTAGGGCCGTAGATGCCCGCCGCCTCTGCCAATATCACCCCCGCGAGGGCCAACCCTTGCCCGCCCACCCCCGCCAGTTCCACATCGGTGCGGCGGGTCAGCAGTCCCTTAGTTGTTCCGATTGCGGTCAAATCTGATACTCCTTCACAAAGCAGCCAGTGGCATTTTAGCTCCGATAGCATTGATGCGCTTCACGCGGGCGAGTGCAACCCGCCCCTACCCCAACAAGCCCCAACCCACAATCCAAAATCTAAAATCCAAAATCCAAAATCCTTAACCCCTCGTCGCCTTGGTGTTCCGGCTCGGTCTGCTTGGCGTATTCCTTCTCGCGCAGCAGTTCCTCGATGTGGGCCTGCTCCTCGGCCTTGCGGGCTTGGGCGCGGACGATTATCTTCTCGTACTCGGCGGTCCACTCTGGGCGGATGCGATTGACCAATTCGCCAGTGATGAAGCGGTCGCCGATTTCTTCTTCGCTCATCTTGCTGGCGCGGTTGGTGTTGATGGCGTGGTCTTTGTACCAGAACAGCATCTCGCTGGCGACTTCGCTGTAGTTGCGCTTGCCGTAATGCACGTGGCACTGGCTCATCACTTCGACCATGCTGAAGCCGGGGTGGGCGATGGCGTTGCTGAACAGTTCGACCATCTGATGCACGTGGAAGGCGGTAGAGCGAGCCACGTAGCTCGCCCCCGCGCCAGCAGCGAGGCGGCAGATGTCGAACGGTTCCTCGATGTGGCCGAGGCTGGCAGTGGTGTGCTTGCTGCCCTGCGGCGACAGCGGCGAATATTGCCCGCCGGTCATGCCGTAGGTTTGATTGTTAATCACAATCGCGGTGAGGTCAATGTTGCGCCGCGCCGCTTGGATGAAGTGGTTGCCGCCAATCGCCGCGCAGTCGCCGTCACCCATTGGGACGATGACCTTCAGCTTGGGGTTGGCAATCTTGATGCCGGTAGCGGCGGCAAGGGCGCGACCGTGCGTACCGTGAAAGCCGTCGAAGTTGAGGTAATTGTAGATCAGGCCGCTGCACCCGATGCCCGTGACCACCACCACCTCGTCTTGGCTGAGGCCGAGGTTCTCGATGGCGCGGACAATCGCCCCGCTAATCGTGCCGATGCCGCAGCCCGGACACCACAGCGAGTTCAGCCCCTCGGTGCGGAGGTAGCGTTTCTTCATCTCCTCGGTTTGCAGCATTTCAATGGCTGGCATTAGTGTTTTCTCCCTTTGGGCGGGGGCGAGTGCAACCCGCTCCTACCATATTCACCACTCAAACCTCAAACCTCAAACCTCAAACCTGCGAGTAGTGTCGGGCAATCGCCAGTTCCGGTATCTGGCGGGTCTCCTCGGTCAGTTCGCCGCGATCGAAGCGGTTGACCGCATCGAGTATCTTGGCTGGTTTCAGCATGGTACCGTCGTAGTGGGGGATGCCCAGCACCGGCACATGGGCACCAGCAGCGGCGCGGACTTCCGTGACCATCTGGCCCATGTTCATCTCTGGCACGAATATGGCCTTGACATGGGGCAACTGGGCCACTGCCTTCACCTCTTGGTCGGCGAACGGCCACAGGGTTTGGGCGCGGAGCAAGCCCAGCTTCAACCCCTGCTGTCGCGCTTGGCGCACCGCAGCGAGGGCGGAACGAGCCACGCTGCCGTAGGCGAACAGCACTATCTCGGCATCGTCGAGCATATAATTTTCGGTGAACACCACTTCGGGGCGATGGTTGGTAATCTTGGCGTGCAGCCGCCACAGCAGATACTCGGCCTCATCGTTCTTCGCGGTCGCCTCAAAGCCGTGCTGGTCGTGGTAGCTGGAGTTGGCGTACCAGTGGTAGCCCTCACCGAACGCGGCCATAGGGGGGACGAGGCTGCTGTCCGTGCCATAGGGTAGGTATTCGCCTTCGCCCGGCTTGAACTGGGGGCGCAGCCGCTCCACCAATTGCAGGCTGGCAGGGTCGGGCAGGGTGATGCGCTCCTTCATGTAGCCAATCACCGCGTCGCTCATCAGCAACACCGGCGAGCGGAACTGTTCGCTGAGGTTGACCGCCTTGACCGTTAGGTGGAAGGCTTCCTCCACGCTCCATGGCGCGAGGGCGATAATCGAATGGTCGCCATGCGTGCCCCAGCGGGCCATCATCACGTCGCCCTGTGAGGGGAGGGTGGCGATACCCGTCGAGGGGCCAACCCGCTGCACGTCCACCAGCACGAGCGGGGTTTCCAGCATCACCGCGAGGCCGAGGTTCTCGGCCTTGAGGCTGAAGCCGGGGCCACTGGTGGCATCCATCGCCTTCACCCCAGTCAGGCTGGCCCCAATCACCGCCGCGATGCTGGCAATCTCATCCTCCATCTGGATGAACTTGCCCCCCACTTCGGGCAGGCGGCGGGACATCACCTCGGCAATCTCGGTGCTGGGGCTAATTGGGTAGCCCGCAAAGAAGCGCACCCCGGCGGCGATTGCCCCCTCGGCCACCGCCTCGTTGCCGCTCATCAGTTTGACCTTGTTGGGCACTGCTGCTCCTCTTGCTGAGTTGATTTGATAGTTGACGTTTGCGATTAGCTGCCTTGCGCTTCACCATTCTCCCCCAAACCCCCGCTGGGGGCTTTTTGCAACGCGGGCTTGCTACTTACTGGCAGTGGGAAGCGGGATGAAGCCGTTGCTGCCCACCTTGTCGGCGTGCTTGGGTAGACCCACCTCTAGGGCGAAGTCGGGGCAGATTAGCTCACATAGCTGACACTCGGTGCATTTCTCCAGCTTGACCAGCAGGGGTAGCCCTTCCTCGTCCGGCTCGAACACATGGAAGGGGCAGACCGCGATGCACAGGCCGCAACGCTTGCACCAGTTTTCGTTCAGCACCACGATGGGTTCGCGGTCGAGTTTGGGCATAATTGGGGCACTCCTAGTTCGCTACACATGGAAAAGAGCGGCACGGCCATTGACCATCACGCCCGCGCCACTCTGATGTTTGTCTAAGTTACATCATTGCAACGCCATTGTCGTAATGATTGCGGCTAGCAACCGAGTTTACCGTAAAACTGACGGCAAATTGCCGCATTGCGTTAAAATAGTACGTCAATCATAACATACCGCCCGCGCAGTTGTCAAGCGGGGTGAGATGAAAGGTTAAAGACTAAAGATTAAAGAGGATGAAGTTGCTTGTTAGGTTCATCTTTCATCTTTCGTCTTTCATCTGGCGTAGCAGGGCACGGGCGCACTCGCTGGCGCGGGCACGGTGGCTGATGCGGTTCTTGTGTTCATCGCTCAGTTCGGCAAGGGTGAGGCCGAGGTCGGGGAGGAACAGCAAGGGGTCGTAGCCGAAGCCGTTGCTGCCGCGCGGCGCATCGGCAATCACCCCATCCAGCCGCCCATCGCACAGCCACTCGCGACCATCAGTGGGGCGGACGATGCAGATGAGGCAGCGAAAGTTGGCTTGTCGTTGGTCGGGGGGCACATCGCGCATCCGGTCCAGCAGGTACTGGTTGCGGGCGGGGGTGTCATGATCGAAGCCGCCGAACCGCTTGCTGTACACCCCCGGTGCGCCGCCCAGTGCGTTCACCTCCAGCCCACTGTCGTCGGCAATGGTGAGCAGGCCACTCTGCGCCGCGTAGGTGCGGGCCTTCAGTTGGGCGTTCTCCGCAAAGGTCACGCCGGTCTCCTCTACCTCGTCGTCAATCCCCACCGCGGCGAGAGTGACTAGCTCGTATGGCAAGTCGGCCAGCAAGGCCTGATACTCGTGCAGCTTGCCGGGGTTGTTGGTGGCGATCAGCAGTTTGGTCAAGGATAGCTCTCCTGTGAGTGAGTTCTAGTTAATCCAATAGGAGTTACGCAGTTGGGCAGG
>JBBSEE010000010.1:0-14995 GCA_038239995.1 Chloroflexia bacterium
AGGAAGGCGTAGCGCACCTGTCGGGCGGCCAGTTCGGGCGACAGGCTGCGCTCTGCTTGGTAGGCCCGCACATCCGCCGCGCTGATAGTATAGGGTAGCCCCAACGCGCGGGCCAGCGATTGCACATAACGCGCGTCCGCCTCCGCCTCCAGCCCGCGCAGCCGATGGTTGAGGTGCGCGACGTGCAGGCTGAGTTGGTACTTCGCGTTGAAGTGGTGCAGGATGTGCAGCAGGGCGACCGAGTCCGCCCCACCCGATACCCCCACCACCAGCGTCTGCGGCTGGCGGAACAAGCCATTGTCGTCAATAAAGCGGCGCACCTTGTCGGTGATGATGTTCATCGTAGCTCCCTTCGTGGTGGCGGGTGCGAGTAAGGGTACGTGGGTATGATAAACGCTCTGGCGGAAATTGGCAAGCGTGTGTTACAATGAACATCAGCAGCAACTTAGCTGCCCATGTGGAAAGGAGGGCGCGATGCTCGATGGCGTGTTCAACTTCGACCCCCAAGCTCTGTTGGTGATTGTGGTTCGCACCGCGACTGTCTACCTGTTCTTGCTTGTCGCCCTGCGGCTGACTGGCAAGCGCGAGTTGGGCCAGCTTAATCCCTTCGATTTGGTGCTGATTCTGGTGCTGTCGAACGCGGTGCAGAACGCAATGACCGGGCCGGACACTTCGTTGACCGGGGGGATTACCGCGGCGATAGTGCTGCTGCTCATCAACCTCATCTTCAGCGCAGTGGTCAATCGTAACCCTACGGTTAGGCAACTGCTGGAAGGTTCGCCCACCCTGCTGGTGCATGACAGCGCGTTCATCCCCGCCCACCTCGCTAAGGAGAAAATCACCGAGGATGAGGTGCTAGAGGCGTTGCGCGAACATGGGATTGACAAGGTGAGCCAATGCCAGTCGGCAGTGCTAGAGGTAGACGGCTCGATTAGCGTGATTACCAACGGGGATGAGAGCAACAAGCCGCTGCCCTCCCACGTCCGTCACCGTCGCCGCTACACCCAGCACCGCTCTTGATGTTTTGGATTGTGGATTTGGGATTTTGGATTGGGGCATACAAAAAGCGACCGGCGGGTGCGCTGGTCGCTGACGTTTAGGGGCGATGCGGGCGAGGTGACGACGGGTGGATTCGAACCACCGACCGAGGGCTTATGAGTCCCTTGCTCTGCCACTGAGCTACGTCGCCGGATTGGGCGAAGCGCGTACTGGGGAGTACGCGCCGCGTGATTTACTGATTTGGTAGCGGGGGGCGGATTCGAACCGCCGACCTTTGGGTTATGAGCCCAACGAGCTGCCGCTGCTCCACCCCGCGTTGCATCTTGCCCGCGTATTATACAATGTGGCAGCCGCTTTGTCAAGTTTAACCCACATCCCCATCTAATGATGTAAAGGCGCACCTCCGCCACCCCCGTCCACCAAATAAACCCCACCCCAATCCAAAATCTAAAATCCAAAATCTAAAATCCTCACAGTCGGCGTAGGGTGGTGATGGTGGGGCTGCGGTGGAACATCCAGATGCCCAGCGGCAGGCCGATGAGGGTGAAGCAGAGGGTGGCGGCCAGCATCAGCCACAGCAGCGACAGCCACCAGCCGACCAGCACGAACCAGATGGCGCGGGGCAGCAGGGGCAATTGGGCGATGACCACCTCGCGGGCGACTAGCCGTCCGCTGGCGGTGTACTCGGCGATAAAGTTGCGGCGCACCGGCTCTAGGGTCAGCACCTGCGGCACGAGGTTGAGCATGGTCAAACCAATCGGCAGGCCAATGATAGTCACGTTCAGCACCCACGCGAATGTTACCCACAAGTAGGTCAGCCACCAGCCCACGAACACGAAGTAGAGGGCGCGGAGGATGAAGGGTGGCCCTACGCTGGTGAGCATCATCGGGGGGGGCGCGGGGGCGATGGTGGATTGGATGTTGTAGATGGTGGTTTGCGGGTTGTAGCTAGGGGCAATCGCTGGCGGCGCGGCCACTGGCTGCGGATTAGGCGGCAATGTCACGGGCGGCGCGGTCATCGGCGCGGACATGGCGATGTAGCTGGCAGCGGATGACGGCGGCGGAGCGGGGGTAGGCATAACCGTGGTGGCCGCCTCGGCGGGGCGGGGGCGGAGGGCGGGACGCTCGCCGGTGGGGGCTTTGAAGCGTTCGCCGCCCTCCTCGTCCAGCTTGGCCCGCACCGTCGCAAGATGGGCTGCCGTCTCTAGGTTGCTAGGGTTGATAGCGAGGGCGTGCTGCAACGCGCTCTCCACCTCGTGCAGGTCGCGCACCACCGCCGCCAGCCACAGCCAGCCCTGTTCATTGTTGGGGTCAGCCGCGACCGCTTGGCGGATTAGCTGCTCGGCCTGTTCGCGCCGCCCCGCGTTATATTCGTCTACCCCTTGCCGCAGCAGGGCGACCGGATTGGGATTGATGCTCATGATGAGTCTCTCTCTAATTGGGATTGGGTTTGCTTCCTCTACCCGCTTTGACAGGCGTGGCGGGGCGATTGTTTCAGCCCAAACAGAAGGGGCGCGATTACTCGCGCCCCATTCTACCTTCTACCTTCTACCTTCTGCCCTACGGTTTGGGAGTGGGCGTGGGCGTGACGGGCACCGTGTCGGTGGGGTTGACCGGCGGCTGGCCGGGGGCAGGGGTGGGGGTGGCGGGCGCAGTGGGCGGCGCACCCTTAGTGCCGATGAGGTAGCGGTCATGGGCGGGCACATAGTGGCTGTTCAGGGTAATCTTGTCCAGCACCTTACCACTGGCGTCGGTCACGGTGCGGCTGATGCTGGCATCGAAGCCATCTTGATGGTGTTCTACCAAGGTGCGTGAGCCGTAAGGCAGCAGGTCGCTGGTCTCGGTTATCGGCTGGCTGGTGCTGGGCACCCGATTGGTGACGATGGGGTCGCTGACGCTGATGGTCCAGTGTGGGTTGGTGCCTAGTAGCTCGAAGTTGACGTGAACCGAGGGCGACACCCACGAGCGCACCAGTACCCAGTTGCCGGTGGTGTTCTTCACCTTCAGGTCCACATCATACTGGTACACGGTCGCGTCCAGCCCGGTGCGGCCCAGCGGGGTGAGGCCGTCCAGTGCCCGATAGCCGTAGGTGCCAATCCAATATTGGTGATTGTGCCGCTCCACCACTTGCAGCCCCGTCCACCATGCCGACTGGAAGAAGGTGGTCGCCACTTGGCAGATGCCGCCGCCCACCGCTGGTTGGGTGCTGATGTTGCCGTTGCCGGTGCTGACAATAGCGAAGCCGGTCTGGAAGCCGTGCGCCTCATCAATCGGCCCGAAGGCATCGCTGGCCGAGTAGGTTGCGCCGGGAGGGATGAGCGTATTGTTGAAGTTGTCGGTGCCGAGGGTGACGTTGTGTTTGCGGGCGGGAGCGGAGGCGGATAGGTCGGTGACGGAGTGGGCCAGCACATCGGGGAAAGAGAGCGGCTGGCTGATGTCATAGCTGGCGGCGGGGTCGACCTTGAACTGCACATCCGCGCTCAATTGATTGGCGGCCAACGCCTTGTTCACCGCCGCGATGGTGGCGGGTACGTCCATTACCCGCCCATCCACGCCGGGGCTGGCAACATAGGCAATGTTTTCGGGTCCGAGGCGATAGAGCGGGTCGCTGGCGGGGTGGTCGGTGGTAGTAGAGATGACCTTCAGCTTGCGGGCGAGTTCGGCTTGGTCGAAGCCGATGCTGAAGACCGGCCTGCCGCTGCTATCGTCGCGGATTAGTTGCAGCATCACCGCCATGCGCTCACCCTTCACCGACCATGGCCCCCCTTGATAGTTGAGGTTGAAGCCCTTGTTCATCAGGTCGGCGGCGTGGGCGCGGGCCGGTTCGAGGTCGGCGGCGTGAACCAGCGGCAAGGTGGTGGCGACGGGCAAGGTCACGGTGCGGTTGTCGGGGTTGGTGATGGCGTGGGTAATCGCGTTGAGGGTGGCATCTTGGTCCAGCTTGCGCCCATCGTGGTCGGGCTTGACCGTGACCGTGGCACTGACCGGGTTGAGCAGGAAGACTGCGTCGCTGGCCTCATCGTCAACTTGGCCTGCCACATGGCTGACTATCGCGCTGATGGGGGCAGGGTCGAGGCTGGCATTGGCGGGGGCCGCCCCCTGTGGCGGGTTCAGCTTAATCATCTTGGCGATGTCCGCTGCGCTGAAGGTGTAGCTGAACTTGCCCTCGGCATAGACGAGGGTGACGGGATGAAGCATGGTAGCGACCGCGGCGTGGGCCGCTTCCCAGTGCTGCGAGGTGATGGCCGGGCTGAGGCTGCTGACCACGATGTCGGCGTGGGGGGCATCGCTGCCCGATTGCTGCAAGGCGGCGGTGGTGATGTTGTTGGTGGTGGCGGTATCGTCCAACTGCAACCCCGACTGCGAATCGGTGAGGCTGAGTTGGCCGTCGGGGGCGATGCTCATCACCGCGTTGACGCTGGGCTTGTCTATATCTTGGTGCAGGCGGCCCAGTAGGGTCGGCAGGTTGGCTTGATTATATTGCCAGTTCGGTTGCAGCTTGAGCTTGCTGCCCCATGCCGCCCACTGACTGCCCAAATCGGCGAACAGATTGTTGCTGCGGCCCACCGCCATCGCCTCGGCCACGCTGCGGTCGAGGTCGAAGCGCAGGCCAATCTCGTCGGCGTTGACCTTCCAGTCCTTACCGGCATAGTTCAGCACCAGCCCGGCGCGATTGGTGGTGACGCTGCCATAGCGGGCGGTAAGGGCGGCGCGGGCCTCGGCCTCGCTCTTGCCTCCCAGCCCGACATCGCCGACGCTGACCCCCTCGAACACACGGTTCTGGTGGGTCAAGTTGTAGCCGAAGGCCACGCCCGCGACCACTAGCAGCAGCAGGGCAGGGATGAGCAAAGCAATCAGCCACAGGCGGCGGTTGGCGGTCTGCGCTAGGGGCCGGGTAATCGCCCGCTCCTCTAGCGGTCGGGCATCGGGTAGGCTGTTATCAAGCATCCGCAAAGACTCCTTAACGTGACAGAGAGGGGGGTCGCCATCCCTTTTGGGGATGAGGCTATTATAACATATATATAAGTTAAAACTAAGCAAATATCAAGGTTTTGGGGGCCGATTTTTGCCTCACTTTGGCTATAACGCAAGAGGCGGGACGACGGTTACGCGCGGTCTAATTATAATACAGTGGCGGGGGCATAAAGGTTGGGGTCAATCTTGAAAAACCCATTGACTCCTTGTCGGAATATTGATACAATATCATGGCGGGAATCCGCCCCGCGCTGGTGCAGCGGCTTAGAAGATGGGGCGAACAACTGAAACTTTGCTGCCTCTTTTGCGTATATATGGTGCGAGGGAGATAATCCGCGAATATGAGCGAACCGAATGATGGTGCCGCCGCAGACAGTCAAGCCGTCGCCGAGGCTGAGGAGCGCGAGCTAGTCCAGCGCACCCTGCACGGCGACCAACCCGCTTTTGCCTGCTTGGTGGACAAGTTCCGCGTATCCGTCTATAACCTTTGCTATCGGATGTTGGACAGCAGCGGCGATGCCGAGGATGCCGCGCAGGAGACTTTCCTCCGCGCCTACACTCAGCTACACACCTATCAGGCGGAACGTCGCTTCTCCACGTGGCTGTTCTCCATCGCCTCGCACCTGTGCATTGATATGCTGCGCCGTCGCCGCCGCCCCACCACCCCACTCGATGCGGTGGCGATGTGGCAGCAGAGCAACGACCCGCAGCCGGAAGACCGCTTGCTGGACAAGGAGAACAGCGTCGAGGTACGCGCCTTGCTCAAGTTGTTGCCGGAGAAGTATCGGCTGGTGGTCATCCTGCGCTATTGGCAAGATTTGTCTTACGCGGAGATTGCCGCCGCCACCGATCTAAGTGAGAGCGCGGTGAAGACCCAATTGCACCGCGCCCGCAAGATGTTGGCTGACCATATCATGAAACGAAAGGAGGCGCACAGTCATGTTCTGCCCAGCGTGCTATGAACTGCTATCCCTGAAGCTCGACCATGCCATCACCCCCCCGCAAGCGGCCAAGCTGGACAAGTTGATGCAAGATTGCCCCGACTGCCAACGCCTCTGGGCGGCGATGCGCGAGAGCGATACCCTGCTCCACTCCGCCGGTAAGTCGCCGCAGACTTTGCCCGACCCCGATGCCTTCACCGCCACCGTGATGCGGAAGGTAGCGGCGCAGAATTATGTGCTGGGGGCACACAGCGAACGTGACCCCCAACGGCTAGCCCTCGCCGCCGCCCGCGCCCGCCTGCCCAAGTTCCCGTGGTCGCCCGGTGCGTTGCGTCCCCAAACTATCGCGTGGGTAAGCAGCGGTATCGCCGCCAGCCTATCTATCGCGCTGGTCACGTGGCTGTGGCTAACCAGCCTCATCCCCACTAGCACGGGCAACGAAACGCGCACCACTCGCCTCGATGTGCTGCAACGTGCCCTTGCCGAGGTGGGTGATGCGATTAACTGGCCGCTGATGTTGGGGCTGCTCATTGGGGCCGCGCTGCTGGTTGCGGTCTGGCTGGCCCTCGTCAGCTTCGCGCGGCGGCGGCTAGGCGATTGGGAGGGGGCGGAGTGAAAGCCAAGCTCTGGCCGCTATTGTTGCTGTTTACCCTACTGCTGGCTGCTCCCGCGCTGGCCCAAACCCAGCCGCAAGGTCAGACTACCGTGGGCAAGACGGTGGTGGTGCCCGTTGGCGAGGTGGTCAATGGCGACATCACTGTCTGGGGTTCGGATGTGCGGGTGTTGGGAACGGTCAAGGGTCGCGTCACCGTGGTCGGCGGGCAAGTGTTCGTCGGCGATAATGGCAAGGTAGACCAGAGTGTGACCGCGATTGGTGGCGACATTAGCCTCGGCGACAGCGCGGCGGTGGGTAAGGATGCCCTCGCCCTCGGCGGCAACATCAACGGCAACGCGGCGCAGGTGGGCGGCAGCGCGGCGGCGAGTGGCAGTTGGCTGGTGGATTGGTCGCGTGACTACTTCGGGCTACACTACCTTGAGCCAGCCGACCGAATGCGCGAACTAGGGGTGGCCTTGCTGAAAAGCTATATTTGGGCCGCGTTGGTGTTCATCTTCGGGGCGTTGCTGCTCTTCTTCGCCCCGCGTGCGCTGGACAACACCAGCATCACCCTCAACTATGCCCCCGCGATCGCTACCCTAATTGGCTTGCTCACCGCCCTCGTCATCCCGGTCAGCCTCGCGGTAGTCGCCATGCTGCTCATCTTCAGCATCGTGGGCATCGCCGCCTTGCCCCTGCTGGTGGTGGTCGCCTTGCTGGCCGCGGCTTATAGTCTGGTGGTGACGGGGCTATGGTTGGGCGAACGCATCACCGCGCTGTTCGGCAGGCCCAACTACTCGGATACCCGCCATCAACTTGCCCCCCTCGCCCTCGGCCTGCTCATCATCTCCACCGTTGCGGTGCTGCTCAACCTCATCCTGCCGCTGCTGGGCGGCTTGTTCAACATCGTCGCCCTCAGTTTCGGCCTCGGCGCGGCGGTCCTCAGCCGCTTTGGGCAACATCGCCCTGCCGCCGCGCCCGCGCCGGTGTTTGGTTAGCCAGCTTCGGCTGGGCGTATGCGATTCGCCCCTACGTCAACATCGCCATCCCGACCGACGTTGATGTGCTGGGGCGGGGCGCAATGGATTGCGCCCCTACACGCGACGGGCAAGGAATGTAGGGGCGTGATAAATCACGCCCTGCCGCCGCGCATCAACGTCCTGTTTATAGAGAGGAGCAGCGACCATGTACCCAACCGAACCCCACCCCACTCCTACCGATGACCCTACCATCGTGCCGGAGCCAAACATCGAGCCGCCCACCCCGCCGACTACCGATGTATATCCGATTGACGACCCCGCCCCCTCGCCCAACCCCGCGGAGCAGCCGGACATGAATGAGCCGCCCCCGCCGCGCAACCCCGACCAGTCGCCCGGCTGGGAGCCAATCACCGACCCCGCCGCGCCGGGGATGCCCAGCGACCCTATGCGCGAACCGGGACCGATGGGGATGTAGATTAAAGATTAAAGATTAAAGAAGAAGGTAGGGGCGGGCGGTGGCCCGCCCTGCTAACGGGCATCCACTGCGATTGCCGCCATCAACCATGACGTAGGGGCGAATCGCATCCGCCCTGCCGACTTGACAGGAATAAGGAGGTGGGTTATAATTGGCTAACTAGATAGCCTACAAGGAGGACATGATGACTACCGCAGAACAGTTGGCCGAGTATGTTGAACTGAGCAACAAGAGCATCAATCTTGCCGAAGCGAAGAATAACCTATCACAGCTAATCAGTGGTCTGACCGCCGACACGCCGGTGTTGCTGAACGTGCGAAGCAAGCCTAGAGCGGCGATTATTGACATCAGGAGCTACATCGAACTATTGAGCAAGGCGGAAGCGTATGAGCATATCCGATTGGCTGATGAAGCCGATGCCGGTAAAACCATCAGCATTGAAGAAGGGCGTGAGTATGTGCGCCAACGTCGGGCCGAGATGCGGGCGGCGCGGGAGGCGGGCAATGATGGGGTTGCACGGTGAAGATACACAGCTTCCGCGTTGCTGCATCTGTGTTTGAGGGTATCGCACAGGCTGCCGATTTCTACGAAAACCGTGATGGGGAGGATGCAGGCAACAAGGCTGAGAGCTACTTGTTCGCCGCTCTCGATAAGATAAAAGCATCCAACCCTGAAGCCGCCAATCGGCCACTGGGCTTTCCACGTAATTATCGGCGTTATCGGGCCAAGCCTTATGTATTCTTTTATCGCTTCAACCTGAGCAACGCCGATGTGCTAGTCTATTTGATGCGCCATGAGCGGCAACGGCCATTTGCGCCCACCACTCACCGCCATAGGGCGGCTGAAGCCGAAACTACGAGCGTAGACCTGTCCGACGAATTACAACCCCCCCACCACCGCCGCGACCAACGCCCCCAAACGTGGCCCGACCACATTGGCGGTTTCGATTACCTCCTCGTGGTTGGGGCTGCCCCCATTATCCTCGGCAATCGCCACGTTGGTGATGGTGCTGAAGCCTAGCACTCGCATCCCCCCATGCCGCGCCACCGTCACTTCGGGCACAGTGGACATTCCGGTTGCGTCCGCCCCCAGCCCCCGCAGCATCCGCACCTCAGCGGGGGTCTCGAAGGTCGGCCCGCTGCTGAAGATGTATACCCCCTCGCGCAAGGGTATCCCCAACCGCGCCGCCTCGCGTCGTGCCAGCGTTCGCAGGTCGGGGTCATATGCACCGTTCATCGCGGGGAAGCGGGGGCCGAGCCGCTCATCGTTCGGGCCACGCAAGGGGTGAAAACCGGCCATCCCCGTGAAGTTGATGTGGTCGGCGATGAGCATAATATCGCCCTGCCGATAGTCGGGGTGGAGGCCGCCCGCTGCGTTGGTGACAATCAGGGTCTCCACCCCCAAGGCCCGCATCACCCGCACCGGAAAGGTAACAGTCAGTAGGTCGTAGCCCTCGTAGAAGTGCAGCCGCCCCGCCATCATCACCACCGCCCGATTGTTCAAGTTGCCCAGCAGCAACCGTCCCGCGTGTCCCACCACGGTCGAGGGGGCAAATCCGGGTATCTCAGCGTAGGGCAAGGCGGTGGCATCAGCTATATCGTCGGCTAGCATACCGAGGCCGCTGCCGAGGATGATACCGATGTTGGGCTGAAGATGAGGCACGCGGCGGCGGATATATTCAGCCGCCGCCGCGATTTCGTCGTATCGGTCGGGCAAAGTAGCATTCTCCTACATTCGGCGCAGAATCTCCGCCCGCTTCTGGTTGTATTCCTCGTCGCTAACAAGCCCCTGAGAGCGTAGCTCTTCCAGTTCGCGCAAGGCCTGGGCGTTGCGGCTGGCGGGGGTGGCGGCGGATACCACCGGCGGCACGTTGCTGACCAGCGGGGGCATCATTGCGGGGTTGGCGGTGGTCATCACCGGCTGCACCTGCCGCACGCTGCCGTTCACGTCCAGTACCCCCGCCTTCGCGTTGAGGATTGCCTTCTTGAAGTCGAGCGGCTGGGAGATACCCACCAATCGCAGCGGCTCATCGTTGCCCGATTCGAGAATGACCGAGCCGAAGCCAAAAGCCCGACCCTGCCAGTTCTGAGCCATGGTGATGTCGTTAATCTTCTCCAGAGCCATATCGGTGCTGACCTTGTTCACCACCCCTTGCAGAGTGATGACACGACGGTTGGTGACTACGAACATATGGTTGCGCCAGCGCACGTATTGCACCGCGATAATCGCCAGCGGCACCAGCATAAGTAGCAGGGCCACCCACCAGATGTTGTTGGGGCGGCCCCCGGCGGCAACCTCTGCATTAGAGAGAAGCAAGTTGCTGAGGCTGCCTGAGAAGATAATCAACACGAACAGGCCGATTATCATCAGCAGAGGCAGCCAAATCTGGCTGATTAGCCAGAAGGGATGCTGGTGGGTTTCGTCCAGTTCGACCTCGCCGGTACTCATCAAACTCTTGACTTGTGAACTCATCTGACCGTAACCTCCTGTGGGTAATGGGGTGGGGTGGACAGGGCTAGCTCCTCGCCTTCATGAGCGTGGGCAAGGAACTGGGCGGAGCGCGGTTCGCGCTCGATAATGTATTGCAGGTAGCTACTCATAACTCGCTTCACCTCCGCGCCCACCGTCTCGGCCACCCGCACGCGGTTGACCTCGGCGTAGCTGCGGCTGCGTTGCAATAGGCGTAGCACCTTGAATACCGGCAGGCTGATAGCCGCGGCTCGTTGGCTGGGAGCGCAGGCGGGGCAGAGCATCCCCCCTTGCGCCACGCTGAAGGCGTTGCCCTCGGTCGGCTGCAAGGGGTTCTTGCAAATCAAGCAGCGTTCCAGTTCGGGGCGATAGCCGAGCAGGCCCAGCAGTTGCACCTCGTAGTAGCGCATCAGCAGGTCGAGGTTGGTGGCGCGGCCAATCCAACCCAAGGTGTCGAGCAACAGATGGTAGACCACCTCGTTCTCAATATTGTCCGCGCTGAAGCGGTCCAGCAGTTCGGCCACGTAGTAGGGATACCAGATGAGGACGGGGTCGTCGCGGAAGGCGATGAAGGGGTCAACCGTCTCCGCTTGGGTGACATAATCTAGGTCGCGGCCCTTGGCCAGCAGCAGGCGGCTGCGGATAAACAGTTCGAGGTGGCCGCCCAGATGCGAGGTGGGGCGGCGCACCCCTTTGGCAATCGCGCGGAACTTGCCGCGTTGCGGGGTGTACAGGGTCAGCACGCGGTCGGCCTCCCCCACATCCACACGGCGCAGCACCACCGCTTCGGTACGATATAGTTTGTCTCTAGCGCGTTCCATCTTGCTCCCGTTCTGTTAGGTATAGTTACGCAACTGCGGTGGCTTAGGTTACGGTTCGGCGGGGATAAAGTGCGTAACTGCTGATTTCGCTCATCTATATTATATCACAAATGCGGCCAGCAGGCACACTTTTGCACTAGCGCAGGCAATGCGCTATAATGTGGCCGAGGAACGCTAAAATCCAAAATTGGCAGGGGGGGTGAGAGCATGGCAAAAACGCTGAAGGAATTGCTGGGCGAGTACAAGAAGATAGACGGGGTGGACATGGCCGCAGTGGTCGGCTCGGATGGGCTGGTCATCGAGAGCATCGCTAAGGGCGGGGTGGACGTGGACGCGATTGGCGCACTCGCCGATAACGGACTGGCGATGGCCCGCGCATTGGGGATGCAAATAGACAAGGGCGAGCCTTTGCAGACCCTACTGGAATACGAGCGCGGCATTGTGGTGCTAGAGAGCCTCGGTGAGGATGGAATTATCGTGGTCACGTCGTCGCGGGCGCAAGATTTGGGGCGCATCCGCTTCGTCACCAACCGTAGCCGCAAGGATTTGCGCGAGGCAATCAACGCGATATAGAAGGGACGTATGGGCGCGTACAAAGAGGCGGGCGTAGACATTGATGCGAAGATGCGGGCACTAGACCTAATGCGCGAACGGGTGGCGGCCACGCATGGGCCAGCCGTGTTGGCAGGGATTGGGCATTTCGGCGGCTTCTTCTCCCTTGCCGCGCCGACCGCCCCCCCCTATCAGCAGGTTGCCAACTATCGCGCCCCGGTGCTAGTCTCCAGCGCGGATGGGGTGGGCACCAAGCTGAAGCTGGCAATCGCGCTGGGCCGTCACCAGACCATCGGCGGCGATTTGGTCAACCACTGCGTCAACGACATCCTCGTCTGCGGCGCGTTCCCCCTCTTCTTCCTCGACTACTTTGCCGCCGGTAAGCTGGACAGCGAGCAAGTGGCCGCGGTGGTGGGCGGGCTGGCGGCGGCGTGCAAGGAGGCGGGCTGCGCCCTCGTGGGCGGCGAGACCGCGGAGATGCCCGGCCTCTACGCCGAGGGTGACTACGACCTCGCCGGGTTCATCGTCGGGCTAGTCGAACGCGACCGCATCATCAATGGTGCGAATGTGGCCGAGGGGGATATTGCCCTCGCCCTCCCCTCGAACGGGCTGCACACTAACGGCTACTCGCTGGCCCGCCGCGCCTTCGGGTTGGATGGTGACGATATGGCCCAGACCCGCGCCCGCCTTAGTGAGCATTACCCCGAATTGGGCGGCCCGCTGGCGGACGCGCTGATGACCAGCCACCGCTCCTACTTGCCCGACCTGCGCCCAATACTGGAAGCCTCGGCCAACGACCCCCATGCCCCCCAAATCAAGGCCCTCGCCCACATCACCGGCGGCGGCCTACTTGACAATGTTCCCCGCGTGCTGCCCCCCGGCGTGGCAGTGCAACTCGATAGTGGGGCGTGGCAAGTCCCGCCCATCTTTCGGCTGATACAGCAGCGCGGCCACATCAGCGACATGGAGATGTACCGCGTGTTCAATATGGGTCTCGGCATGGTGATTATCGCTGGCCCGCGCAATGCCGAATGGCTACAGGCCCAGCTACCCGAAGCCCAGCCGGTCGGCATGGTGGTGAAGCGGGCATCCGACACCGCCCCCCAAGTCACCCTGATTTTAGATTTTTGAGGCTATGAGCGACCAATCCAAAATCCAAAATCTAAAATCTAAAATCGCAGTGCTGGTCAGCGGGCGGGGGTCGAACTTGCAGGCGTTGCTCGATGCCTGCGCGGGCGGCGAATTGGCGGGGCTGGCCGAGGTGGGGTTGGTGATTAGCAATCATGCGGACGTGCCCGCGTTGGCGCGGGCGGAGGTGGCGGGGGTAGCCACGCGGGTGATTGAGCGCACCGAGTACGCCACCAAGCTGGCGCAGCATCAGGCCATCGCCACTGCGCTGCGGGACAGCGGGGCCGATTTGGTGGTGGCCGCCGGTTTCGACCGCATCCTTGACCCCATCGCGCTGGGCGAGTTCCCCGCGCTGGTGATAAACATTCACCCCGCCCTGCTGCCCGCCTTCGCCGGGGGCTTGCACGCCGTCGCCGAGGCCCTTGCCTATGGAGTGAAGTTGACTGGCTGTACCGTCCACTTCATCACCGCCAACGATAGCGTGGATGGCGGCCCGATTATCGCGCAGACGGCAGTCGCGGTGCGGGATGACGACGATGAGGCTAGCCTTGCCGCCCGCGTCCTCGAACAGGAGCATCGCACCCTCGTGCAGGCGGTACGCTGGTGGTGCGAGGGACGGTTGCAGGTGGTGGGGCGGCGAGTGTATATTAGATGAGAGCAAACCCAGCCAAAGGGGGGAGATGTCTTCACCAGAGCAAACCCTAAGATTTACCCACGTCCAGCTTACCAACTGGATGAACTTTGCTGCGATGGACGTAGAATTGCAGCAACGGGTGTTCGTGGTTGGCCCCAATGCGGCGGGCAAGTCCAACCTGCTCGATGCCTTTCGCTTCCTTGCCGATATTGCGCGGCGGGGGGAGGGCGGTTTCCTACGGGCCGTGCAACGCAGAGGTGGGGTAGATAGCTTGCGCTATCTAGGGGCGCGTAAAAGTCCCTATATTAGCCTTAGCGTATCGGTTGGCGACGATATAGTAGCGCGGCGATGGGAGTACGAGCTTACCTTTGGCAACGATGCCCAATTTGGTCCGGTCATTCGTAAAGAAATCGTCACCGATGCGGGGGGCAAGCAGCTGGTAACAAGGCCTAGCCCGGATGAGCGCAAGAATAGCCGATTGCTAACCCAAACTCACCTTGAGCAAGTCAGCCTCCAACAGGACTTTGCCCCGCTAGCCGACTTTCTTGCCTCAGTGCGCTACCAGCATACCGTGCCAGAGCAGATTAGGCAATCCAACCGTGCCCGCAATTATAGCTATCCGCCGACGCAGCCCAGCTTTATTGACGAGATGGCGGCTACGTCTGCCGAGCTTAGGGAGGCGCGGCTGAAAGCGATTGCCCAGACAGTGGAAGCGATCCTCCCCCAATTCACCCAGCTTAGGGTGGCAGCCGACCCCCAGCACGGCAACCATTTGCAGGCTAAATATGCTGACTGGCGGCGGCGGGGCACATGGCAGCAGGAAGATAAGCTCTCGGACGGTACCCTACGGCTGATTGGCCTGTTGTGGGCCTTGCAGCAGGGCAGTGGACCGCTGCTTATCGAGGAGCCGGAGCTATCGCTGCACTATGGGGTAATCCAATACGTCCCGCAACTGCTTGCCAGAGTTTGTAGTGACACAGGTCGGCAAGTGATTGTTAGCACCCATTCCACTGAACTGCTAAAGGATGAGGGTATCAGCCCCGCCGAGGTACTCTTGCTTGTTCCGCAAGAGATCGGTACTAAGGTCGAGCCAGCTAACACCGTCGAGGATATTGATGCTTTGTTGCAAGTGGGCAGGAATCTGTCGGAGATTGTTCTGCCCCTCACCTCATCAGCAAACGGTGATGAACTAGCCCTGTTCGAGGTAGGCGCGGCCAGCAGCAATGGTAAGAACCACCGATGAGACAAGTTCCCTACATGGTGGAAGGCAAGCTAGACCGCACTGTGATGCTCAAGCTGTTTGGCATCAGCGATTTGGCGGCCAACCAAACGCTATCGCTCTGGGACTTGAAGCAAGCCGGGGTGCTGAAGGTAGTTAGAGAGTACCTGACCATTCGACCTCATAAACCTTTGGTCGCACTTGTAG
>JBBSEE010000011.1:0-14889 GCA_038239995.1 Chloroflexia bacterium
GCCCTGCGGCAGCCTAGTACGTCCGTCGGGACCACGCACCTCCACCAGCCGCGCCTTGGCACTCAGCACGCGGTCGCGCCTGACGCGGTCGGCCTGACCCGTGAAGGAGAGGCCCAAATTATCGGCAAGGGCGCGGAGCGGCACATACAGATGGCCTTCCGCCGCCTGCGCTACCGGCACGGTGTCACCGTAGAAATCCACCACCCGCTCTTGCTGCGGAGTGATTACCTCGTCTGCCATCCTTCTCCCTTACTACTGTCGGTACAACCATACGTGTTATACGTATGGTCGGGGGCGGGGGGGGTGGACTCGCCCGCCCTTGCCGACCCGTTGCGCTCTATGTTGGCAATATCTTCGGCTATCTGCACCCCACCGCGTGTTCACCTAGCCAGTTGCGGTCAGGTCGCCTTTCAATATCCCCTATTATATTGTGAGTCTGCTTTTCCATGCAATAGATAGCTTCCCCACTTTGCGTCCCACTTTTGGCGCGTGCCTACCGCGCGGTGGGGGACGCAAGGGGACGCAAGCATGGGGGACGCAAAAGGGACGCAAAAGGGATGGTAATCGCCCGCTGGGACGCAAATGGGACGCAAATGGGATGATGGGGGTGGAACGATAAGTTGGGACGGAAAGGGGACGGAACTGGGACTCAAGACTCGCTTGGTTCAGGCAGCACATAATAGCTGGAGCGGTTGCTCCCCTCGCGGTGCAGCAGGCCCAACTCGACTAGCTCGCTGAGGTCGCGGTGGGCTTGACTACGCTCCACCTCGAAGTCGGCCTCATACTGCTGGCGGGTGATGCTGCCGCGGCTGGGCATTTGACTGAGCAGCCGTCGCTGGCGCAGGTTGAGCCGACTGAGCGACTGGGCACTGAGGGCGAGGGGCTGGGCGGCGGTCTCACCGAGGAAAGCCTCACCGGGGCCATAGAAGGTGATGCGGAACCAGTCGCGGTCGGCGTTAATCGCGGGGGGCCGGAGACCCGCCTCTAGCATCGCCTCACGCATCCTTCTGATGCCGCTGCCCCAGCGTTCGATTAGCCCTGCCTCGTACATTAGCTGCCCCAAGGCTTGATTGCGGAGGCGGTGCTGGCCCTCAAGCTGGTCGGGTTTCAGCCCCGGTAGCAGCCCACCGGGGTTGAGGATTTCGATGTGGTCGGTGAAGATGCTGAGGTTGACCGCGGTGCCACTCTGGTAATAGTCGCGGTGGCAGAGGGCGTTAATCAGGGCCTCGCGGATGGCGGCGAGTGGGTACTCGTCTACATCCACATGGTGAACGCGCTCAATGTAGGTGCCATGCCGAATGTTGCGCTCGACGAAGGCGACCCCCTGCTCCACCTGCTCCTCGATGGTGGCACCCACCTCGATACGGTCAAGGAAGCGGCTCACCCCCACCCCGGCGAAGCGGGCACACTGGAGGTTAGCTTGGGGGATACTGTCTTGGGGGCGGCGACCAAACATCAGCAGCCCGGCCACCGTAGGCCGCAGTGTGCCGTCCGCCTCCCCGACTACGCCGAGGTTACGCAGCCCCGCCCGCACCGGCAGGCTTTGGAGGTCGGGTCGCCCGCTGGTGGGTGCGCCGGGGCGGCGACGCAGGAACTGAACCAGCTTCTCTTCGCTGAGGCTCTGGAAGGTGGCGTTAGGCACGGGCTGGCGGTCGAAGGGGATAGCGGCGCGGAGGCGCACGTGTTCGGCCACCGCTTGGGCGGTCATCAGCACGTTCTTGTTCCCCTGCCGCGTGCGATAGCCGCTGCCCGCAAGGTAGGTATCGGCACAATCGTCGGGCACCAGTACGGCGATAATCGCGCCCTCGGCTAGCCTCACCTCCTCCACCGTAATCACCTCGTCGAGGCGGGGGGTAGTGGCATGGGCGGCGGCATAGATGCGCTCAATGGTGCTTTTCACATCCCGCATCCCAATGATGGTCTGGTCGTCGCGCACCCCGATGAGCAGCGCACCCCCTTCGCTATTGGCAAAGGCAGCTAGCACCTCGGCAATCTCTGGCTGGGTGACACTCTCCGGCTTGAACTCGATGTGCTGGCCTTCGTTTTGGGCAATCCACGCAGCTACCTGTTCGGCTAGGGTGGGCAAAGTTTGGCTCCGCATCAATATTCAGAACAAATGTTCGGTTATCGTAAAGGTCGGTTGGGGGCGATAATTGGCTAGCGGCAATGTCCTTCAGCTTGGTAATATCTATCCTCACCCCCGCCACTTTCATCGCCTCGATGAGGGCATCGAAGCAGTCGTTCATGTGGGCAATATAGCTCTCTTGCTCATCGCTATCCAGCCGCTGCCAACTGTTGCCAATCCGATACAGCTTCTTCACCACCCGCGTGAAGTCTCGCCCCGGACTGGATGGGCGGCGGGGCACGGTGTGGTGCGGCAACCGCTCCGCGCTGGGGGCGGCAAAATCCGAAGCCTTCGGATTTTGCCCTTGTGCGCGGGCATCCTTAATCGCCGCCCGAATCTGGTTCTGCTCAATCTCGCGGTTCATATACATCGCCAGCACGTGGGGATGCTCGGCGGCGGCGATGCGTAGCTCCACGTAGTCGGTACTCTTGCCGATGCTCTTGCCCAACGCCTCGTTGCTGAGTTTGTAGCGTCGCTTCAGTTTCAGCAGGGCCACCGCCTCATCGTCGAAGCTGAGGTTGGCGCGTTGCAAGTTCTCAATCAGGGCCACCTGCTCCGCCTGCTCATCGCTGTAGTCGCGCACCACCACCGGCACGCTAGGGAGGCCAAGTTCGCGGGCGGCGGCCAACCTTCTACCACCTGCCACCAATTGGTAGCTGCCGTCGGCGAACGGGCGCACAATCAGCGGCTCGTGGATGCCGCCCATGGCGATGCTGGCAACTAGCTCGCGCTGGGCACTGTCATCCACGTGGTGGCGCGGCTGATACGGGTTGGCCTCAATCTGGCGGGGGTCAAGTTCCGTGATGGTTGCATCCAGAGCGACCTCATCGCCGGACATAATCATATCGAGTGGGTTGTAGGCCAGCTTATTCTTAGCCAATGCGGGCCTCCAGTTCCTGCGCCGCCTTGTAATACGGCTCATCAGCGATTGCCGCCTGCTTGTAGGTGGGGAAGACGCTGCGCCGCGCCCCCGCCGCCTCCTTATAGCGCACCAAGCTGGGGATATGCACGGTAAACACCTCGCTGCCAAAGGTGCCGCGCAGCAGTTCGTCTAGCTCGCGGTGGACGCTGAGGCTGCCGCGTTTGGTGAGTAGGTAGCCAGCGACCCGAAGCTCGCGGTTCAATCGCTGCTGCACCTTCTGCACCGCGCGGGTGAGCATCCCAATCCCCTCCGCCGACCAACTCTCCGGCTCCACCACCACCAGCACGTAATTGGCCGCCACCAGCGCATTGATGGTAGCGGTAGTTAGGCTGGGAGGGCAATCTATAATAATGTAGTCGTAGCGTTTATTCACCGCGGCCAGTGCTAGCCGCAGCAGCATCTCCTTGCCCGGCTCGTCGCGCAGCCCCTCATCCAGTGCCGCCATCCGAAAGCTAGACGGCAGAATATCCACCCCCTCGACGGTGGGCTGAATTGCCTCCTCAATCGTGCATTCGCCGATGATCACCTCGGCCACGCCCCGCTTGGGGTTGCTGAGGCCGAAGCTAGAGGTGCAGTTGGCCTGATAGTCCATGTCCACTACCAGTACCCGTTTGCCGAGCAGTGCCAGCCCCACGCTGAGGTTGATGGCGGTAGTAGTCTTGCCCACCCCACCCTTCTGGTTGGCAATCGCTACGGTTCGGGCCACTGCTGTTGCTTTGGTGTTCGCCATTTTGCCTATCCTTCCCTGCTTGGTTTGGTCTCATCTTAACACGAAATGTTCTTATTGTCAATGTCCCGCCCGCGAGAAGCAACATATCGCATAATGGTGATGCAAGGGGATGCTTGTAAGGAGGGAGATGGTAAGGAAAGACGAGGTGGTTGACATATCGCGGCATGGTTGGTTGGTAGGGGTAGAGCAGGGAGGGTGATAGGGAGGATGGTGGTGGAAGCTGGCGAAGTCGACATATCGCGGCAGTATGGCGGGGATGGTAGGGAGGGAGATGGGGATGGTGGCGGTGGCTGCTTTGGTAAAACCCCCTAGTTCGCGGCGCGGTTGGGTTAGAAGCACCTTAGTTTGGCGTGTATTTACCGCAACACCATCACTGCACAAATTGTGGGCAAAATCGGCTGTTTCACTCCTTGTAAAATGGGCGATACTGTGATACAATCCGCAACACCGACAACATGGAAGTGGCTTCAGGCGGCCAACCGCAACGGAGGTGGGCATGAGCGGTAACGTAAGTGTGGAGTTGCAAGCAGTTACCCCCCTATTCCTCGGTGGAGCCGACCCGCGCTCTGCTGACGTGCGGCTGCGCGAACCGGAGCTACGCCCCACCTCGGTGCGGGGGGTGTTGCGCTGGTGGCTGCGGGCCTTGCTGGGCGGCAGCGGCTGGGCGGGCACGAAACTGGACGATAGCGACCGGATTTGGCGCGAGGAAGCTGCTGTTTTCGGTAGTGTCACGTATAAAGAACGCGATGATGGGCCAGAACTTGGCGGCGCATCGCCGGTGCTGCTGCAAATCAGCGACGAACGCCCCGCTGGCCCCCCCAAATCGGCACAGAAGAACCCCAACGCGGGCAAAGGGCGGATTGACGGCCTCGACTATCTCCTCTTCGGGATGCACGAGAGTCGGGGGCAAGGGGCGCGGCAATATTTTCAGCCCGATACCCGCTTCTGTCTCACCTTGCTACCCCGCCCCGGCGCACCTGACCCCGAAGTGCCGATGCGTCGCGCCGCCGCCGCCCTCTGGCTGCTGACGATGCTGGGCGGGCTGGGGGCACGCAGCAGGCGCGGCGCCGGTTGCCTTGTCCCCGCGAACCCCGAAGGCTGGGCCGATTACCAGTTGCCAGAGCCGCGCGTGGCTGCCAACCTCACCGACTTGCAAGAGAACCTCCGCAAGGGGGTAAGTGCGCTGCGCCAAGCGGTGGCTGTGTCGGGCTACAAGGATGCTGCCGCCACCCAAATCAATCCCCCCGCCAGCTCCTTCAGCATCATCCACCCCAACTATCTGACCATTCATGTGTTGGATTATACATGGGACAATTGGAATAATGCGATGCTGGATGTGGGCGAGTGGTTCGCCCTCTTCCGCCGCGACGAGGTGAAGAGCGACAGCGATGCCATCATCGCCTATCTCGACCGCAATACTCCCCCACCGCGTATCGAACGCGCCGCCTTCGGCCTGCCCCTACCCTTCTACTTTGCCACCAAGCAACCCTCCCGCGTCGAAGTCAAGCCCCAACGCCGCGAGTATGACCGCTCCGCCTCGCCGCTGATGTTCCACTTTAGCCGCCTTGCCGACGGCAAAATCGCCCTCGTGCTGATTGCCAGCTACCGCGAACTGCTACCCCCACGTGAAGATATGCAGGTGGTTGGCAGTGGTTTGCGCCCCGCCCGCTTCGCCCCCCCCTCGGCTGACGAGTTCGATGCCCTCGTGGGCCGACTACGCGACTATATCGCGGATAGTGCTGATGCCGATTTCCTGCAAGTGGACAACTGGAGGCTACCGCAATGAGCGACTCACGTGCCTACCTCGCCTTCAGCATCGGGCCGGTGCAATCCTTCATCGCCGCCGCCCGTCGCACCCAAGATTTGTTCGTGGGCAGCAAACTGCTCTCCCACCTTGCCGCCATCGCCCGCAACCAGATGCCTAAAGAGGGGCTAATCTATCCCCCAGCTAGTGCCCCCTCCCAGACCATAACTAACAAGCTGCTGGCTGAGTTCGCCAGCGTGGAGGCGGCAAGGGCGGCGGGTGACGCAGCGGCGCAAGCGGTGCAGGATGAGTGGAGTAGCATCGTCACGCTGGTGCGCGATTATATTGGCGTATTGCTCGCCGACAGCGGCATAGTGCTTGATGACCATCTCTGGGAGCAACAAACTAAACCCGAAACCGCGCTGGAGCTATATTGGGCGGCCCTCGACACCGCGCAATTGGCCGCCCTACCCGGCAAATACGACCCCGACAACCCTAGTGACCATGTGGAGGCGGTGGAGAGTATGCTGGCGGTGCGTAAGTTGGTGCGTAACTTTGCTCCCTACACCAAGCAATATGGCCCGATGAGTAGCATCGGGGGCGAACGTCCCGCCCTCCGCGCCGCTGCCAGTGAGCCGACCAGCCACGCGGTTCGTCAATTTTGGAAAACGCTGGCGGAGCAGTTGCAAGCGCATTTGCAGCGGCAAAACCCACCCCGCCTTGCCGGGGCCATCCTCAATATCGAAGGTAAAGAGCAACTCGATGCGGCCAGCACCATCAAACGCTTGCTCGGCGAAGCCCTCGGGTGGGCAATTGAGCAGCGCAAGTATAGCGAACTAACTGGCCGCCTAAGACCAATCTTTCTTGACGATAAAGATAAGCAATTGCAGTATCCCTCCACCAGCGACATCGCCGCCGCCGACTTGCGGGCCGGTATCATCGCCCATCATGATGAACTCGCCACCCAACTCGATGATTACGCCGCCGCGTTGGCTGCGGTGCAAGTAACTAAGCAGCGGGTGGGCGACATCCCCGACCTTGCCGATCTAGCTGGCAATCTAAAGGAGAAGCATCGTAAAGCCCTGCTGCAATACGACGGCGACCTGTTGTTCGGTCAGAACATCAGCGCGAAGATGCTACGTGATGATTACGGCATCGAGGTGGACAAACCGATTGTCGCCAACTTGATTGACAGGGCGAACAAGCTGGTGCGCCGCGCACGGGAGGTGGGAGTCTACGCCACCAGCCGCTACTATGCGGTGGTGGCGATGGATGGCGACCGCATGGGGGCGATGTTGCGCCGACAGAAGGACAATCACCGCCAACTGAGCGAGGCGTTGGCCCAATTCGCTGGTGAGGATGTGCCGCGCATCACCGAAGGGGAGGGGAGGCTGGGTCGAGTTGTCGATGAAGGCGAGGCTAGACTGGGGCGAGTCGTCTATGCGGGGGGCGAGGATGTGCTGGTGGTCTTCCCCTTGACTACGGTGCTGCCTGCGGTGCTGGAATTGATGAAAAAGTATCGCCAGCGCGTGACGGGGGCAATGCATATCGGCACGGGAGATAAGGATGCGTTGGCTACTGTCAGCGCGGGCATCGTCATCGCCCACCACCTCACCCCGCTCGATTTCGTGCTGAACGAGGCGCGGGCGGCGGAGCGGACCGCCAAGAATAAGTTTGGCCGCAACGCGGTGGCGGTCCGCACCCTGCGCCGTAGCGGGCAGCACACCACCGCCGGTTATCAGTTCGGCTTCACCGATAATGTGCAATACGACCAACTGCTAATCATCAACCAACTCGTTGAACATATCGCCACCGATAAGCTCTCGCCCCGGCTCGGCTATGACTTTGGCCGTGAAGCCCCAGCACTTACCAACCACGAGATGGCGATGAGCGAGTTGCGCCGCCTGTTCCAGCGACACAGCAGCCCCAGCGATGGTGAGATTGATGCTTACGTCAAGCGCGAAGCCAACGGCAGCTACAGCGGCGGCTTGGCGGTGATGCACCAGCACATGGGTGGCATCGCCGCCAGCACGCAACTTGCCGAGTGGCTGAGTGTGGCCGAGTTCATCGCGAGGGGAGGGACGGAAGATTGATGCAGCTATTCATCGAACCCAGCGACGTGTGGCTGTTCCGCGACGGTCGCCCCTTCAGTGCTGGTACCGACCGCCGCGCTAACAGCGTCTTCCCGCCCCCACCCACCGTCACCGCGGGGATGATCCGCACCGCCTACCTGCTGGCGAAGGGGGTAGACCCCGCCGCTTTCAAGGCGGGCCCGGATGCTACCGCGAAGCAGGACATTGGCAGCCCCACCGAGGGGGAGTACGGCAACCTGCGCCTATGCGGGCCATTCCTTGCCGCCGCCGACGCGGCTGATAACGTCACCCGCTACTATCCCGCCCCCGCCGACTTGTACGTCAAGTGTTCACTCGCCGATGACTGCCAACAACGCAGCTACCACCGACCGCAAGTTATCCCCAGCGCGGGCACCGCTGCCAACTGGCCGCAGGACTCGTTGGCTACTAATATGCTGTGGCTGGCGGAGCGCAACGACGATGAATATAAAGTGGAGAATGTCAAGGGCTGGCTGTCGCATACGAGCATGACAGCATACCTCCAAGGCAAGGTCAGCGACATAAAAGTGACCGAGGGTGATGAATTGTTCGAGGTCGAGGAGCGGCTGGGCATCGAACTGGGCAGCAACAAGGCCACCGTGGAGGGGAAGCTCTATACCGTCGGCTTCACCCGTCCCATTTGGCGACCGGAGCAGCGCGTCGGCCTCAGCCTAGAGGTGGAGGGAGGGGATTGGCTGGGTGAACGTGGCACCCTCAGCCTCGGCGGCGAGCGGCGGGTGGGCCACTATATTACCTCCCCTAGCCGCCCGGCCATCAGCCGCGCCATCGGCCCCAAGCTGCGTGTCTACTTCGCCACCCCCGCCTACTTCGAGGGCGGCTGGCAGCCCGCCAACTGGGGTCGCTACTTTAGCGGCAACCCCGAACTGGTCGCCGCCGCGGTCAACCAACCGCTGACCATGGCGGGCTTCGACCTCGCCCACAATCAGCACAAGCCTGCCCGCCGCTTCATCCCCGCTGGCAGCGTCTACTACCTACAGAGCAAGAGTAATGAGGAGATGAAGGTGCAGGAAAAGGATGAGAATGGCAAGCCCATATACGGCATTTCCGACTTCGGCGCACAAATCGGCTTCGGCCAAGTCTTGATAGGAGAGTGGTAATCGTGTTCGATGAGCAACGCATGATGTATATCTACGTGGAGACTCCCTTGCACGCGGGCAGCGGTCGCGCCGTCGGGGTGGTAGACTTGCCCATCCAGCGGGAGCGAGTCACCGGCTACCCCCTCGTGCAATCCAGCGGTATCAAGGGGCGGCTGCGGGCGGAGGCGAAAGCGCGTGGCCTCGATGATGCGACCATTGCCGCCATCTTCGGCCCAGATAAGGTCGATGCCGACAGCAATGCCTACGCCGGAGCGGCCTCTTTCGGCGATGCCCGCATCCTGCTCTTCCCCGTGCAATCGCTCTACGGCGTGTTCGCCTATGTCACCAGCGCGAACGTCCTCGCCCGCCTCGCCCGCGACCTTGCCGCCATTGGGGTGGAGAATAAGGGCCTGAGTGCGGCAATCGCTGCGCTGGACAAGGACAAGGACAAGGAGACCGCCTACGCGGGTAGCATGGTGGCAAAGAACAAGACGCTGGTGCTAGAGGAGTTCAGCTATACCGATTGTGAGGATGTCCCCGGTACGATTGCCGACTTCCTCAAGAGCGCGCTGCCTACCGGCCCCGAATACGCTTACTGGCGCGACAGCCTCGCCAACCGCCTCGTCATCCTGCCCGAAGACGACTTCCGCGATTTCGTTACTGGCTCCACCGAAGTCGTCACCCGCACCCGACTCGACCCTAATACCAAGACGGTAGCAAGCGGGGCACTCTGGACCGAGGAGAGCCTGCCCAGCGACACGCTACTCTACTGCCCCCTCGCCATGGGCAAAGAGCGCAAAGGGGAGGAGCAGCGCAAGAAGGATAACGACGGCAAGGAGCGCAATGCTGCCACGGCCAAAAGCCTGATGGACACTCTGAGCAAGGCGATGAACGGCCAGCGCATCCGCCTCGGCGGCGACGAAACCGTAGGGCGCGGTTGTGTCGCCCTGCACTTTGGGGAGGGCAGCAGCGATGGCAAGTAAGCGGACACAACTGGATATGCGCCGGGCCGAAGATGCGTGGAAGCGGGTGCAAGAGATAAAAACCGGCGGGGCGGACAAGGGCAAGTATGGCAAACGGGCCAAAGACATCGGCGCGATGATTATGACCGACGGACTGGGGGCCGCCCTTGCCTTCCTCCGCACCAAGAATGAGGAGAAGGTCGAGGGTGCGGCGACATGGGCCTTGTACCGCCACATCAGCAAGTGGGTGACACTGCAAATTGACCGCACCGCCAGCGACGAACTGATGCAACAGTTGATGCAAAACGACACCGCCTACTATCGCCGCGCCACCACCGAAACATTGGCCTACGTCGTCTGGCTGAAGCGGTTCGTCGAGGGCGAGTTTGGCCGCGAAATCGAACAGGCCGAGAAGGCGAGCGATAACAATGGCTAGCTACCCGCTGCCCCGCGACACCAAGCAAGAGTTGGAGAAGAACGCCCTCGCCGTCTCCAACTATAACCTGTTCTTTCGCCGCTACCTCGCCCTCGATGAGCGCAGCAACAGCGTGGAGAAACTCAGCGATGCCCTGCTCGACATCTACAGCAAGGGCGAAGGCAAGAAGCTGCTGGAAGCCTGCGCTGTCCGCCATCGCCGCATCCTCGCCGAGGCTGAGGCACTTAGCTACACCGCCGCCGCACAGGGCCGCGTGGTAGTCGGTTTGGGGGACAAGGGTGCCCGCGACATCGGCCTCACCCTGCACCAACTCTATGGTTTCCCCATCATCCCCGGCAGTTCGCTGAAGGGGTTGGCCCGCACCTACGCCCTCACCACCATCACCGCAAGGGGCGCAGACGGCAAGTTGCTCGACCTCAGCCGCTTGGCAAGGCGGATAGAAGATTACGCTAAGGAAAAGGCGAAAGCTAAGGCCGAAAAGAAGGAAATCCCCGCCAACGCCGACTTCGACCGCTTCCTTGCTATCTTTGGGGCGCAGGATGCCGCCGGAGCCGCCGTCTTCTTCGACGCGCTGCCGACCCGTTTCACCCTTGTGCGCGACATCATGAACCCGCACTATGGCAGCTATTACCGCGACAAGGGCAAGAGCCACGCCCAGCCCGCCGACTACTACTCCCCCGTGCCCATCCTCTTCCTTGCGGTGGAGAAGGGCAGCGAGTTCCGCTTCGGGGTGGCAGTGCGCCAGCCCCAATTCCGCGAGTTGCGTCAACAAGCGTGGGACTGGCTACAAGCGGGCCTCACCACCCTCGGCGTGGGGGCGAAGACCACCAGCGGCTACGGCGTGTTCGACAAGAATAGCTTCCACCAAGATTGACAGTTGCGGGGCAAGCCATCACTTACCCCCGCAGGGGGGATGCGATTCGCCCCTACATCAACCGGCATCAACCAGCCGCGATTGCGTTACTCCCGATAAAAGATAGCTTTGCGGGTTTTGCATTCATTCCCTACGCGCTCGCCCTTCTTGCGCTGGTGGTCTCCTTTGAGCCTCCGCCTGTGCAAGAAAGGTGAGCGTGTATGTTTGAGCGGGGCGGAATCCGCAAGGGCAATATCCGCCTCGGCCCGATAAAGCGGAAAAATACTCTAGGGATACTGATGGTGTACGTGAAACCTTACCATAACCTTACCAAAACCCACTGGCAGGTTACGCGCAAGGGGTGAAACTCTTGACTATATACAGTTTATGTGTTAAATTACTCAAGCCCCATCGCGGGGGCTGAGAGAATTGCTGCTAGCTATGATATAGCTGTGCAGCCTAGATGTGGCCTGAAGGGAGACCGTGATGAGCAGTGGTGAGCTAGCTTCGCCCTTGTTGCGGCAGTTTAACTTCCAAGAGAACCCTTTTGGGCTGCGCGAACCGGACCGCGAGGACCGGACGCGACTGTCTGAGTATTTCTTCGAGCATCACCACTTCGCTAGCCTGCTCGGTAATCCCAGCGACCCCCAAAGCATCATCATCCTCGCGCGGCGGGGGGCGGGCAAGACTACACTCCGCCAACTCATCGAACTGAATTGCCGCGAACGGCGCAACGGTATGGAAGGGGTACTCGATGTCCCCTACACCGAGTTTAGCCGCGTAATCAGGCAAGCGGCGGGCGGCAGGGTTGATATATTCCAGCATACCGATGAGATACTCCGTTGCGCGGTAGTTCGCCTCCTAGAGTCGGTTAATCCCAACAATGTTAAAAACTTTACCGCCCTCAGTCACGGTCAGCGTTCACTACTTAAAGCCTATATATCACACTACTCATCCTTCTTCGACCCCGCCGACAATGGGCAATCCGTCAATCAGTTGCTCCAGTCCATCGCCCGTGAGAACTTGGACCAATACGCCCCCTTCGATGTAAGCCAGCGATTCGCGGTTGACCAGCCTCATCAGCCGGGTGCCGCTAACCCGGTAGGGTTTGTGCCTAGCAGGCTACTGGGGGATGAGCAGCCCAATCCCCCTCTGCTGGTTAGCATTCCGCCATTGCTGCAACCCATCGTCAATCTGCTGCTTGAGCTAAAGCAGCAATCAATCGGGCGGCTGCGAAGCTCATCCTACATCCAGCTAATCCGCGACTTCATCGCCATCCTCACCACCCTGGGCTACCGCGCAATGTACATCCTCGTGGACCGCATTGATGAGACCAGCTTGTTCGCTACGCCCGAAGACGCAGCGGCGTTCGTCAAGCCGCTGCTCACCGACCTCGACCTGCTGGAAGAGAGCAAGCTGGCTTTTAGGATTTTTTTGCCCCACCACCTAGAACCGAATATCGAATATCGCGCTGACCGCATCACCGTGCTGCACCTTGTATGGAGCGAGGATGAGCTGCTTGACCTACTGGCGCGGCGGCTACAGAGCTTCAGCCGCGGGCGCATCAGCACGATGCGAGTGTTCTGCGAACCCGGCTTGGGCAGCAAGTTTGTGGAAGATTTCAGCGTCGCTCATGACAGTGTGGCCGCGGTAGATTTGGCCTTGGTGCGGGCCTCGAACAACCTGCCCCGCAACCTAATTCGGCGCTGTCTCAAGCTGCTTCAGGTTTATGAGGCCCGCATGGCAAGGGGGGAAGCCACCCCCGCCCTTATTAGCGCGGCGGACTTGAACGAGGCTGTAGCCGTGGAGTTGCCCGTTGAGAACCAACCCCGCCCCGCCCCCCCTTCGCCCCCGCCAGCTACGATTGTGCCGCCCCCTACCTTCATCGCCCCCGCCCCCGCGGATGTGCCTAAGCGCGGGCTGTACATTGATAACGGCCAGCATCTCTGGCGCGACGGCCAGCAGTTGGATGTATCACTGGCTGCGACTGAGTTCAATCTGTTGGTCTATCTCTGCCAGCATCGCAACCAAATCTGTGCCAATGAGGACATCATCCGCGCGGTTTGGAAGGGGGATTATGCCGACGAGGTGCTGCGTACCGCGATACGCCGTTTGCGCCAAGCGGTGGAATATGATGCCACCCTGCCAAGCTTGATCATCACCCATCGGGGGCGGGGTATCGAACTCACCGACGGACAGATGCCAACGAAGAAAGGGCCGCGACGATGAACGAGGGCGACATCCCCAACCATAATTGGCCGCAGATATGCAAGATACTGAACCGCCACCAGCAGATGCGCTTTGGCTGGCGCGAACCAAATTATCCCTACCAGCAACTAAGCTGGCGGGAAATCGGCCAGCCAGAGGTCGCGGGCGAACTAATCGCGAAGATTATCGAAGCGGTGGCTGATGGAAAACGGCTAATCTCCCTCATCGGCGGGCCGGGGTCGGGCAAGAGCTACACCGCTTGGGAGCTATATCAGCAGCTTGTTGACGCGGGGAATTACCAGCCGCTCTACCTGCCGCTGGCGTTCGAGTGCTTCATAGCAAATGATGCCGCCGACCTATATGATTTGGCAATCCACATCGCGCGGCAGCATAGTGGTGAAGAGCCTAACGGCAACTTCACGTCGGATAAGTCGTTCGTCTTCATCGTAGACGATATGTTCTTCTCCAACCCCGACCGCGAAGACCCCCGCGAAATCGTCACCCCCATCATCCGTACCCATTTGCAGAACCATGCGGCTGACCGGGTGATTCTGCTGCACGATGAAAATGGCATCAAAGATAAGGATGAGAATTATGTAATTGAGGATTATGGAGTTGCAGGGTCAAATGTGGGAATAGTGTTGCAAGGCTTTACCAACTTGGATAACCGTTGGATATATTGGGCGGACAAAACAAAGGCTAGTTTTATCGCCACGCCCCTCTTGCTCGATGCGATAACAACGTTTCGGATTAGTCAAGACCTACAGAGTTATCATCTACTAGCCCCATTTGTAGCAATGCGTAAAGCAATCTGGGCCACTGATACGAAGAAGCATAGCGATGAGCTAGTAAAAGTGGTTGAGTGCTTGACTGATCGCCCCAAAAGCCTCATTGAGATTGGTCCTAACATTATGGGACATAGGCTAGCACACCCCAGTGGGAATGCTGCTCGACATATGCCATTGTTTACGATTCAGGCTCCAGCCGACGAGCCAAAGACTTTTCGCTTTGCCACCATATACAGCTATATCAGCTCGGCTGTTCTTCATATGACTGGTGCGTTCTTCCTTGTACATGAAACAGAGCCAAAACAATTGCTTGCACTGCCCCCGACACTTAAGCAATTGAGGAGTAAACTACCGACGAACTGCTTTATTGCCGACCTTCAGCTTGCGGCTTATTTCCTCCTGCTAGGGGAAATGCGCGACAATATTGATGAGGCTTTGGCTAATACAATTGCTAGGAAGGTGTCTGATTGGGATAAGGCGTGGAAGGAAGGCCCCGAAATAATGCCTGCGTGTTTCACTCTTTCTCGTAAACTTCTCTCCTCTTTGGTCGAGGTGTATAAAGAGGTTGGAAGCCAGACAGGCAATAGCAGCAGCGTAACTCACAACTACGGCGGGGTAAAAGGCCCGGTAAACAGCGGCCCCGGCACTCAGAATAACACTAACAACCCCCCAAACCCCCCGCCGCCGTCTGAAACGGTCACGTAACGGTCACAATCCTGCCATTAAACGGCGTTCCCGACTTCGGGTATCATAGAACCTAATGTCCTAATCATACGAGGAGGCCGGACTCATGGCTAATGGAGACCACGCCGCGAAAGGCGATACTCACCGTAATGCTGCTAATCGTAACGCGGAACCGCAAGAACCTTATACCCCTCTCCCCACCACTGAAATGTATAATTGGGTATCGCGC
>JBBSEE010000012.1:0-14852 GCA_038239995.1 Chloroflexia bacterium
CCGACCGAGGCTGGCGTGGATATTGGCAAGGTAGTGCAACGCTTTGGCCGCCAAGGCGTGAGCCTTGACCTGCACCGCGATTTCGCTGCTGCGCTGATAGTAATCTATCGCCGTATCGGGACGGTTATGAAAGTATTCCACCCCGCCGAGGCTGGCAAGCACACTAGCAAGTATCGGTTCGCCGCCCACGCGCCCCTCCAGCCGCTCCATCGCCAATTGCAACTCCACACTGGCGGCATCAATCTGGCCCTTGTTGTAGTAAATCTGCCCTTGCAGCCAGAAGGCG
The DNA here is from genome assembly GCA_038239995.1 of Chloroflexia bacterium. Taxonomy (GTDB): domain Bacteria; phylum Chloroflexota; class Chloroflexia; order QHBQ01; family QHBQ01; genus QHBQ01. The sequence goes on from JBBSEE010000012.1 coordinate 287, forward strand.
CGGGCGGTGAGCAGATGCTTATCGCGCAAGGCGGGGCTGAGGTTGAGCATCTCGGCATCAGCGCGGGCAAGGTGGGTGGCGGCCATATCATAGCGGCCTTTGGCAATCGCCGCCTCGCTCTGGTCGAGGGTAAGCCAAACTCGCGCTGGGGCCAGCGATTCGCCGCAACGCGCACACTTACGCACCGAGTATGAGTTAAGGGCTTGACAACTCAAGCAAGCTAGGTATTCAGCAGTAAGCATAGAACGCCAATCTGGTACCCGGTACTTCTCTACTATAGAGGGCTGGTACTTTATGGTGGGCCAATTTGATTATAACACTCCACCATATGCCGGTCAAGCATCAGCGAACTAGCCAATTACGCTCATTTGTGCTAATGGTAAGGTAACGGTAAGGTTGTACTCCCTCCCCCTAAAATCTGCACCCCGGCGGCCTGAATCTGCGCGGCGGTTATCGCGCCGCGGCGGGTGATGCGGGGGGCATCACCGTCGAAGACGATGATAGTGCTGTCCACCCCTTGCGGGGCGGGGCCGCCGTCGAGGATGATGTCCACCAAGCCGTCAAGCTGGGCGCAGGCCTGCGGCGCGTCGGTGGGGCTGGGTGCGCCGCTGCGGTTCGCGCTCGTCACCGCCAACGCCCCGCCGCATCGCCCCAACAGGTCGAGGGTAGCGGGGTGATTGGGCATCCGCACTGCAATTGTCGCGCTGCCCGCGGTGAGACGGTCGGGCAGGCCGCCGTCGCGAGGCAACACGAGGGTGAGGCCGCCGGGCCAGAACTTTCGCATCAGCAGGGCAGCAATGCGGCGCATCGGCAGCGGCATCAATTCCATATTCGCCACGTTATCTACCGCCCCCACCCTGTTGACCAGCACGGGGATGGCCTTGCTGAAGTCCCGCCCTTTGGCCTCGTACAGCTTGGCAATCGCCTGTTCATCCCACGCGAGGGTGCCGACCCCGTAGACGGTATCGGTGGGGAAGACAGCCAGCCCGCCCGCTTCGATTATCATCGCGGCGGCGGCAATCCCCTCGTCATCAGCCAGTTTGTATATCGTGTTCACGTGCTTACCTCATCACTAACTCAAACCTCAAACCTCAAACCTAACATTGTGCGACCGACCACGTACCAGCCCCACGTGTTCAGCAACCGCTTGTAGTCGCTGTCGGGCAGGGCATCGAGGGCGGCGGCGGCATCTTCGATGTAACGCTGGGCTAGGCTACGCACCCGACCGACCGCCCCGCAGTCCACAAGATAGCGGGTGGCAAGCGCGATTTGGTTCGCGCTGGCATCGGGGTTGCCGAGGGCATCGAGCAGCAGGGCGCGTTCGGGGGTGCTGGCATCTTCCAGCGCGTAGTAGACAATCAGGGTGCGCTTGCCTTCGCGGATGTCGCTGCCCACCGGCTTCCCCAGTTGGCCTTCGTCAGCGGTGAGGCCGAGGATGTCGTCCTGCAACTGGAAGGCGAGGCCGCAGTCGCCCGCAAAGCGAGACAAGGCAGCCACCTGTTGGGGCGCGGCGGCAGGGTCGTCGAGGCCAATCACCGCCCCCGCGTGAGCGGCGAACTGGTAGAGCGCGGCAGTCTTCTTCGCTAGCATCTCCAAGATGGCCGCCTCGCTGAGTCGCTCCACCGGCAGGTCGGCATACTGCACATCCAACATCTCGCCCTCAAGCAGGGCGGTCTCCACCACGAGGCTGAGATGCTTGATGAGGTAGAGGGCCACCGCCGCGCTCACCCCTTCGTCGGCTAGCTCGGCCAGCAGGGCGTAGCTCCAACCCTGCTGCATATCACCGGCAAGGATTGCCACCGATGCGCCGTAGTGGGCGGCAGCAGCGGGGCGATAGCCCATCTCCGCCTCACTGCGGGCAGCGAACTCGGTATGGACGGTGGGCAAGCCGCGCCGCAAGGGGTCGCGGTCAATGATGTCGTCATGCACCAGCGTCCATGTATGAAAAGTTTCAATCGCCGCGGCGGCGGGGATGGCCTTGTGTTCGTCCCCGCCCACCGCCCCGGCGCAGAGCAGGGTCAGCAGCGGACGCAGGCCCTTGCCCATCTGCCTGATGTAGCTGAACACCGCGTCATGGATGTGCTGCGGCTGGAAGCGGGCGGCATAGCGGGGGTCGAGGATGCGCCGATAGACCGCCTCACGGCGGGAGATGCGGGCCTGCTCGAAGGCGGCAAGGTCACTGGGGCTAGGGGTAACGAATGGCATAGAATCGCGGTTGCTCCTCGGGCGTGGTAATCTAGGGGGATTATACCACATTGGCTAGGCACGAGGGCAACCGCGCGGGCTGGGTGATTGATGTTCGATTATTGGCGCAGCCGCTCATTCTCTACCGCGAGGGCGAGTTCGGCGGCCACCAGTTGCAGCATCTCCATATCGCTATCGCTAATGCGGTGACGGTTGCTCACTCCGATAAACAGTGCCCCCACCACCGCCCCATGCACCCGCATCGGAATGCCCTTCACCTCGGCAGTGCTGGTCGGTTCACCAGTGGCGATGATTTGGACGGCCAGACTATCGTTGGCGGGGTGGTTGGGGGCGAGTGGGTGTCCATACTGGGCGACAAGGGTGGGGGCCGCGTCTGCTGCACCCTTGAGGTAGATACACGCGCAGGCGGGGATGTTTAGGGCAGTCACAAGGTCGGTCAGGCTCTGCTCAAGCAACCCGTCGAGGGGGGTGTCGTCGCTGAGTAGTTTGCTGATTTGGGCGAGAACAGCCAACAACTGGGTGCGCTGGCGTAGCTCCTCGGCGAGACCCATCTTGCTGGTGATGTTGCACAGCATATGTTGGGCACCCATCACCTTGCCCACGCGGTCGCGCACCGTCACGCTGGAGAGAGAGACGTAAACCCGATTATGGGTGCGCTGATTCCGCATTATCACCAAGCGGTCTTTAATCTGCCCATACTGCTCAAGGTCTTGATTGATGTTTTGACGCTCGGCGGGGTCTTCCCACAGGGTGTCGGGCAGGGGTTTGCCCAGCAACTGCTCATCCTTGTCGTCGAGGCCGAGGGTCTGGATCAGGTAGGGGTTAAGGAAGATGACCTCGCCAGCCGCGTTGCTGAAGAAGACCCCATCTTGGGCGTTACGCAGAAAGTTCATCGGCTTGCTATTGGTGCCCAAATATTCGCGCTCGATGAGCAAGCGGGCGTGTTCGTTCTCCAGCCTAGTAAGCTGGGCGCGGAGGGTCTCGTTCTCCTTCACCAGGTCGCTGGCGGCGGCCCTTCCCTCTTGTGGAGCGGTCATTGCCTATCTCCTTCCCGAATAATAATAACTGAATTGCTGATGATTATCACCGTCTCTTTATCCGTAAGGCCTTATCTCTATACTATGCGATGTAGACGATTACCCGAACCCAGCGATGTTGATAGGTGGCGTAGACCCACCCCCCAGCCCCTCCCGATGGGAGGGGAGACTGGCAATATCTCTTTGTCGCGGTACTAGGTTGATGAGGTTGCAATGATGGCCGCAACCCCTATAGATGTCGCGTTGGTGGGAGCAATGGCACCACAATTATCCAAGCCAGCGGCGGACCGAAGTGAGCCGCTCAGGGGTTAGTGTTCGTGGTGCGTCCCGTTGGCCTCGTCGTTGCTCCGCACGAGGTTCTCGACCGACTCGCGCATATAGCGGTCCAGTTCTTGCCTGCTGAAGCGTAGGTTGCCGCCCGGCGTTACCATCGCGGGACGTATGATACCACGCTTGACCGCACGGTGCAAGGTGACGCTGCTGATTCCCAAGTAGTCAGCGGCGCGGGGTGTGGAAAACAGAGCCTCTCGCATTACTGTCACTCCTCTCCTCCAATTGACGATGAACGCAGGGGTAGCAAGCACGCTTCCCTTGCGCGGGCTAGTTATTCAGCAGTATTATAGCATATGTACCTTACGAATTACCTTACCAGATTTGCAATATTTCGGCCCCTTGCAACCCGATTCGCCCTAATGGGGCGAAAAGCTGGTTATTTGTACGATTTGGGTGATGTGATTTATCACTGGGTGATTGTGCGATTTGCCCCAAGTCGGCCAAACGTCAGGGTCGCTTCTTGACGCGGCTAAAAGTTTGCAAACAACCTAGTTTGCTGTTATAATGTGGCCGGTGAACGGAGAGTAGGAGGTAGCGAATGACCAAACAGCGTATTCTGGTAGTTGATGACGACGAAACCATATTGAACTCGCTACGCCTCAGCCTAACCAACGATGGGTTCGAGGTGATTGCCGCGCATAGCGGCAGCGAGGCCTTGTCTAAGGTCGAGCGGGCCATCCCCCAACTGGCAATCCTAGACCTAATGCTGCCGGGCATGAGCGGCTTTGAGCTTTCGCGCCGCTTGCAACGCTATGTGGAAATCCCCATCATCATGCTCACCGCCGTGGACGACGAGGCCACCGTGGTGCAAGGGCTGGAGCAGTATGCCGACGACTACATCAACAAGCCGTTTCGCTACGCCGAACTGCGGGCGCGGATTAACCGCATCCTGTCGCGCACCGGCGAGGCATCGCTGAACAGCAGCGACGATATTGTAGTGGATGGCACCCTGACCATCAACTTTGCCCGCCACGTGGTGCTGGTCAATGACAAGAACGTGCATCTCTCGCCCATCGAATCGCGGCTGCTCTATTGCTTGGTCAAGGGCGGCGGGCGGGTGGTCACTAACGAGGTGCTGCTGCGGCGCGGCTGGAACTACCAAATGGACGGCGATGTCGAGTCGCTCTGGGTACGGATGAGCAGCCTGCGCCGCAAGCTGGGCGACACCGAGGAGCCACCCCGCTACATCATCACCGAGCGGGGGGTGGGCTATCGCTTCGGGGTGCCGATTGCTGGAATCAAATAGGGATGCCAATGTGCGCTGTGGGTTAGGCGAACTGGGCAAGGGAGTGGGGATGATGAGTACCTACGGCCACCGAGGTGTTATTTTTGCGGCGGTATCGCTGGTCATATCCGCTACTCTTACCCTCATGGTTGCCTGCCAAGCTCCCAATCAGCCTGATAATAATGGCAATCATAATATATCAGGAACAGCAACAACTATCCAAGACCCGCTCTCTGCGACCAAGGAAGCACTCAACCGCCAAGACCAACAGCGGCTCGACCAGATGCGAACCGCCGACATCCTTTCTCATGTTCCAACTCATCCTTCAGGTGCGCCGCCAACGGATACTTTCGGTCCTAGCCCGACGTGGGAGATAGGCATTATGGAATGTTCTCCCCCGAATGGGCGCGGCTTCGCATATGTAAGTTGCTGGCGAGGAATGATAAACAATGAGATAGTGAGCGTAACTACGGGAGGTGTGGCACAATACGGCGAAGGTGGAAGGGCACCGACAGGGCATTACAAAGCTGCTCTAATGGTACTCAATGGACCGTATATGCCGGATGCTCATATTGTTGTGGGCGCAGCGGATAACCCTGACTTTTACTACGTGCCGATTCAAGCAGAGATAGTAAAGATTAGCTCGGCATCGGGTACACGAATAACGCTTAGGGCAGTCAACCAAAGTGGCACACCAACAAGTGAGGTTTTGGTCTTCGACGTAGCCAGCCGCCAGTTTATCTCACCGTCCGGCACGCCAATCGTGACCACGCCAGTGCCGACTCCGTAAGTAGCTGAGAAAATGTTATGAATCGCTATACAGCACAGCCAAAAGTAGGGCTATCTCAAAGCCAAATACTTACGCTACTACTTACCATTACCACACTGGTTGGGTGTAATGCGACTACGCAACCGCTCGCGACATCGAACGGGGCTAGCACAGCGTCTACCCAAACCATCGAAGTCCCTGTATCTATTGACGCTAACAAAATAGCAGCCCAAGCTACCGTAGATACGAATGTAGCAAGGATTAAAACTGCTGCGGCTAATAATCCCACTAACGCACCGGGGCCGCCCCCAACTTATACCCCCGGTATGCCGCCCACCCCCACCTTTGGGGTGAGCGAATGTGGGCGACCAGCAGGCCAGCAATTGTACATCCTATTCAACTGCTGGCACGGACTGGTAAACGGCCAAGTGGTCTGGGTGGGGGCAGGGGGCGAGGCAAGGCTATTCTACACCAACGGTAAGGGGGGAGATAGCGGCTGGATTGGCGACCTCAATCAAGGTTTTGTTGCGTTCCTCCATACTGATGGCAAAAAGGATGTTTACCTTACCCCAATTAAAGTAGGCACCATGGGTATCCTCTCGACCAATGGCACCCAACTTACCCTTGCCGCCGTCAATTGGGATGCCCGCGAGTTTGTCCCTAACGGGCAGACCATCGTCTTCGACGTAGCCAGCCGCCAGTTTATCTCACCGTCCGGCACGCCAATCGTGACCACGCCAGTGCCGACTCCGTTAGCAACAAAGTAGGTTATAGAAATGTTTGCAGCACAGACCGAACAACGCGCCAATCGGCAGCCCCATACCTCCCGCCCCGGTGCCCGCCGCATCGTGGTGGTGGACGACAATCGCGACAACCGCGACCTGTTCTGCATCGTGCTGGAGGGGGCGGGCTACGACGTTACCCCCGCCGCCGACGGCGACATTGCCGTGCGCCTCATCGAAGCCAACCCCCCCGACCTCGTGGTCCTCGATTTGATGATGCCCAACATGAATGGCTATCAAGTCACCGAGATAATCAAGAGCAACCCCAACCTGCCTTTCATCCCCATCATCATCATCACCGCCAAGCACGAGCTACAGGACAAGGTCAAGGGGCTGGAGCTAGGGGTAGACGACTATCTGGTCAAGCCGGTCAATTACCCCGAACTGTTGGCGCGGGTCAAGTCGCTGCTACGGCTGAAGCAGGCGCAGGACTCGCTGGTGGCCGCCCGCAACCGCCTCGCGTTGCTCTACGATATATCCAACAACCTGAACACCAGCCTCGATATAGACATTATCCTCGCCCGCACTCTTGAGCTTACCGTAAAGCAACTGGACGCTTCCACTGGCTCGATTATGCTGCTGGACGAGGACCGCAGGGTGCTGCGTCACCTGCTCTCCCGCCGCGATATGCCTGCCGAGGAGAAGGTGAGCGTGGTGAACAAGGTGATTAACTATGGGCTGGGCGGATGGGTGGCCTTGCATGGGGTGGGGGCAATTATCGAAGACACCGATGAGGATAGCCGCTGGATTCACTTCAAGGACGATACAGTCAGGGCGGGTTCGGCGATGGCGGTGCCCATGGTCAACGAGGAGCGGGTGGGCGGGCTAATCACCCTAGTGCATCCCCACAAGCGTCACTTCCGCGCCGAACACCTCGAACTACTTACCGCTATCTCCAGCCAAGTGATGATTGCCGCCCGCAACGCCCAAACCCATACCGTCGCGGTCGAGGAGAAGAACCGCACCGAGGCGATTATCTCCAACCTTGCCGAGGCCCTCGTTACCACCGACTTCGAGATGCAGATTACCGACTGCAACCCCGCCGCGCTGGTGATGCTAGGTGGCCTGCGCCGCGACGAAGTGGTCGGCCACTCCCTGCGTGAGGTGCTGCCCGCCGACGAGGACAGCAAGCTGATACCGATTATCGCCGGGGTGCTGGATAGCGGGGTGAAGGTGACGGGGGCGGAGACGAACATCACCCCCCGCGACCGCAAGCAGCCACTGCCCATCCTTGTCAGTTGTGACGCAATCCGCGATGTGGCGGGCAATACGGTCGGCTGCGTGGCGGCGATGGCGGACATCTCCAAGCTGAAGGATGCGGAGGCCTTGCGGCAGGAGTTCGTGCATATGATTGGGCACGACCTGCGTAGCCCGATTAGCGGCATCGTCGGCTGCCTCGACCTGCTCTCCGACCCCACTATCGGCCCGATTAACGAGTTGCAGCAGAACTTCCTGAACATGGCCCTAGCCTCCTGCAACAACCTGAACAGCTTGATTGGCGATATGCTCGATGTCTACAAGCTGGAAGCAGGTCAAATGGAGATGCGCCCCCGTGACATCAACCTGCACGAAATGGTGGATTTGGTGATTAAGCCGATGCTGGCCTCGGCGGCGGAGCGCAGCCTCTACATCCGCAACGCGGTGCCGCCCGACACCATTGTCTATGCCGACCCCAAACTATCGCGGGTGCTGACCAACCTGCTCACCAACGCCCTGAAGTTCACCGATGTGGGCGGCATCATCATCGCGGCGACGGGGCAAGCGCAGCAGGTGGAGGTGCGGGTGGAGGACACCGGCATTGGCATCCCTGCGGGCGAAGAGCGCAACATCTTCGACAAGTTCTACCAAGCCCAGAACCAGAAGTTGGGCAAGATGACCGGCACCGGCCTCGGCCTCAGCTTCTGCCGACAGGTAATCGAGGCGCACGGCGGGCGCATCTGGGCGGAGAGCAAGGGGCGGGGCAGCACCTTCACCTTCACCCTGCTCCACCACCCCTGACCTAATACCCACTAGCCAATGAGCGAGGATATTATTCGTAGGGGCGCGGATTGTTCGCGCCCTTCCGTTTTAGTTATCATCCCTAGCGGGCGCAAACGTAGCCCGCTTTTTTTGCCCCTAAGTTCACCACTGCTCGGCTAATATTTTGAACAATTGCGCCTAACCTGATATAATGACCCCGACCCGCACCTCAACTAGATAGATGATAAATCCGGCGGGCAGCCGAAGGGCGTAAAGGCAATGGAAAGCAATTCCACAAGGTTGGAAAAGGGACTGGATTACCCCAGCCTCAGCGACCAACAACTGATGAGCATGGTAGCCGAGCGCAATCCCGACGCGCTCGCTGCTTTGTATGACCGCTACGCCCGTCCGGTCTTTTCACTGGCGATTCGGATAATGGGCCGACCAGAGCGGGCCGAGGATGTGGTACAAGAGGTGTTCATCAAGCTGTGGCGCAAGCCGACCAGCTACGATGGGCAGCGCGGCGCGTTCATCAACTGGGTGCTGGGCGTGACCCACAACCAAGCGATTGATGAGCTACAGCGCGACCGCAACCACGAACGGGCGCAGAGCCACTCCCTCAACTATGATGGGGAAGATGAGCAGCCCATCGAGGTGGCGGACCAAACCCCCGGCCCCGCCGATATGGCGTGGTACAACGTGAGGCTGGAGATAGTGCAGCGGGCCATGGCTAAGTTGCCGCTAGAGCAGCGGCGGGTCATCGAATTGGCCTACTTTGGGGGGCTGACCCAAACCGAAATCGCCGCGCGACTGAGTGAACCGTTGGGCACGGTCAAGACCCGCACCCGATTGGCGATGCAGAAGTTGAAGGTACTACTTGAAGCAGAAGGGTTCGGAGTGAACGATGGATTGCGCTGAACTGAGAGATAAGCTAGCCGATTACACCTTCGGCAACCTAAGCGCGGCGGAGCAAGCCGCCTTTGCCGCCGCTCTATCCGGCTGCCCCGATGAAGCCGCCGAGTATGAGACGGGGTGGCGACCGCTGGTCGAAGTGATGCCCCTCAGCGTGGCCCAAATCGTCCCGCCCCCCAGCTTGCGGGCGCGGGTGTTGCAGGCTGCTACCGCCGAAGAGAACGTATCCAGCCCCGCCGCCGCGCCGACCGTTGCCCCCCGCGCCGCGGCTAGTGTTGCTCCCCTCCCCGTCCGCCGCCGCAGCCACCCGACGCAACCCGGCCTATGGGCGCAAGTGGTCAGCCTCTTCACCCGCCCCCAATTCACCATGTCGGCATTGAGCATCATGCTGCTGCTCAGTCTGCTCAGTCTGGCGTGGGGCTTCAGCGTCAATGGGCAATTGTACCAGGCCCAAGCCGACCTTAGCACCATGAACCAGCGCGTCGCCCAGCTACAGGGCGACCTGAACCGCACCAGCACCGACCTGAGCAAGAAGGTGAGCCAACTGGCCGACAAGCAGGCCCAGATAGATGCGCTGCTTGCCGACCGCGACAGCAAGCTCGTCGCCCTCGACCCTACCCCCGACAGCAAGTGGCCGCAGGGGGGTGGCACCGCCGTGTTCAATCCCCAGCGCGACATCATCTATATCAACCTCAACGGCCCCAACGCCCACCCAGAGAAGGACTTCCAGATTTGGGGCTTGAAGGACGGCAAGCCGGTCAGCCTCGGCGTGTTCAACCTCAACGACGGCGCATACCTCGGCCACACCCCCGCCGAACTGAAGCAATACTCGCAGATAATGATTAGCTGGGAGCCGCACGGCGGCTCGGTCAACCCCTCGAAGGACTGGATAGTGGTGGCTGGCCCGCCGCAGAACGGCTAGTCAGCTACAATGCACCAAGTCAATTTGTGGGGCGCACCGTTTGTGTGCTCCATTTGCCTTTCAGCGGCGGCGATAGATGGTGAAATCCTCGATTTGCCGGTCGAACAGGTAATCGCGGCTTATCACCTGCTGCAAGGCAGGGAAATATTTTAGCTGCCCCGCGGAGTCCTCGTAGCGGCCATAGCTGGACGGCAGATAGTCATCGTTCAGTACCACGATGTAGGCGGCGGGGGTGGCGCGTTGCGCGGCGATGAACTCATCCTGCCACGCTGGCGGGTTCCACGGCGCGACCAAGGGGTAGGAATAGATGAAGCGAGAGACCGGCTGCCGCTGGGCGAGGAAATAGAGGTCCGCCTCCAGCCCCCAGACGAAGATGCGCTGGTCGGGGCGAGTGTGCGCTTTGAGGTAATCGGCTACCATGCTATGGGCGAGGTAGGAGGTGGCATGGCTGCCGCCGTACCCTCCGAAGTTGAGCGCATAATCCGCCGCCGACATCTGCCCCGTGCTATACGCGATGAATTGGGGATAAATCTGCGCGTCCTCCTTGATAATCCTTGAGCCGATTACCAGTAGCAACAGCCCGACCAGCAACCCTCCCCGCCAACTAGGGCGCAGGCGGGGCATCACTTTGGCCCAGCCCGACCAATTCAGGGTTAGAACAAAGCCGCGAGCCGCCAATAGGGCCAGCGGGGCCAGCATCGGTATCCAGTGGTAGGGGAACAGCTTGCGCTGCGCCAGCATGGTGACGAAGGTGACGAGCAGCCACAGCCACACCACCAGATTAGCCATCGGTTCGCGCTCATCAGCGGGCAGACCGCGCCGCCGCCGCACCAAGTCATGGCCCGCCGCCACCATCGCTAGCACCCATAGCCCGATGTGGAAGATAAGGATACCGCCCACCAACCTGCCCACCGCCTGCTCGAAGCTGCCGCCGAAACCGAAGGCGGTGTAGCCACCAGTCACCGCGATGCTGCGCAGGAACTCATCCCAGCCCCCACTACCCCATAGATAGATGAGATATGGCGCGGAAATCAGCAGGAAGCCCACCCCCGCCGCCGCCAGCTTGACCACCAGTCGTCGCCGCACCGCCGCAGGCCACCACAAGAGGGGCAGCACGGCAATGGCGAGGGCCGCCGAGGTGTACTTCATCCAGAAGGCGAAGCCGAGGGCCAGCCCACCGACCAGCATCCACACCCCATCCCGCCCCGCCCGACTCCGCAGCAGGCAATAAACCGCCGCCACCATCGGCAGCACCATGAAGCTGTCGGACTGGCCGGTGTCGCCCACCCCGTAGCTGAAGTAGGCGGTGCCGAACGCAAAGGCGGCGACCAAACCCACCGTTGGACTATACATCCGCTTACCCAGCAGATAGAGCAACCAGCTGGTGAGCAGCATCCAGCCCACATCGAGTACCCGCAGCGGGATGATGCTCGGCCCACCAATCGCCAGCGCGGCGGCATACATGAAGATGACACCGGGGGGTTTAGGGTTCCAGAGGTCAACGTAGAGGGTTTGTCCATGCAGCAACCCTTGCCCCAGAACCGCGTATTCGCCTTGGTCACGCTGTGCCGGGTAGGAGATGGATGGCAGCGCGAACAACAGGATTGCCAGCAGGCTGAGAGCCAACAGTTTGCGTTCGGTAACTGGGTTCATCGGCAACCCCTTTCCCCTATCCACTTAGCGATGGTGATAGATGCTGAAGTCCCCGATTTGCTGTTCCGCTATATAATCGTGAGCCAGCATCGCTTGCAGGGCGGGGAAGTATTGCAACTGCCCCGCGGAATCGTCTTCATAGCCGGTCAGGAAAGGGGCATAATCGTGATTAGTGACCACGAAATATGCGGGCGGGGTGGCGTGCATGGCCGCGATAAACTCGTCGCGCCATGCCGGGGGGTAGCCGGGGGCAATCAACACGTAGCTATAGTAGAAACGGCCAAGCGGCTGCCGCTGGCTGAGAAAGTAGAGGTCGGGGATGAAGCCCCACGCGAACATCTGCTGGTCGGGACGGGTATGAGCGGCGATGTAATCGGCCACCTGTTGCTTCGCCACTGAGCCTTGACCCGCGCCGAGGCCGAGGCCACCAAAGTTGCTGAGGTAATCGCGGGTAGAGATTTGCCCCGACAGGTAGGCGATAAACGGGGGATAGTCGCTAGTTACATCTTTCAGCGGGCGGGCCACGAGGGCAAGGAGCAGCGCAGCCAACGTCAGATTGCGCAGCATCGGGCGAAGATTAGACAGGTGGCTAATCCCCCCCCACGCCAGCGTAAAGCCCCGCCCCGCCAGCAGAGCGAGGGGAGCGAGCATCGGTATCCAGTGATAGGGGTAGAGCTTGAGCTGCACCAGCATCGCCAGCAAGGTGATGAGCAGCCAAACCCACAGCCAGCGGCTGGTATCTGCTTGTGCTGCTGACAGGTTACGCCGCTGGCTGAAGTCATGAACAAGCGCGACGATAGCGAGTGCCCATAGCCCAATGTGGAAGATTAGCACGCCGCTAACTAGCCGCTCCACCGCCTGCGCGAAGCTGCCCCCAAACCCGAAGCTGGTATATACACTCGTGACCGCGATGCTGTGCAGAAATTCGCCCATCGCGCCGTTAGCTAGCAGATAGAGCAGCAGGGCGGCCAGCAGGGTTAGGAAGCCAGCGGTGAGTAGAGCGAGATTACGCCCCAATTCGCCCCCCTGCCGCCACCCCCAGATGACTAGCAGCAAAACAACAGCCAAACCGACCGCCGTGTACTTGAACTCGCAAGCGAGACCTAGCATCACCCCGCTGGCATACACCCAGCGCGGCAGGTTGCCACCCTCGGCCCGCCGCAAGCAGTAGATGCTGGCGACCATGGGCAGAACCATGAACCCCTCCGGCTCGGCCAGATTGTCAAAACCGTAGCCCAGATAGGAGCTAGCATAGGCGAAGGCGGCCACAAGGCCTGTCGGGGGGTCGTATAGTTCGCGGCCTAGCCGATAGATAAGCCACGCGGTCACAAGGGTGCAGAGGAGGTCGAGCAGGCGAACCGCCAGCATCTGCGGGCCGCCAATGCTGATGGCGAGGGCGTAGAGGAAGTGGGTGAGCGGGGGTTTGGGGTTCCAAACTTGGGTGTACATCGCCCCGCCGCGTAGCAACTGCTGGGCACCGGTAGCGAAGTCTCCCTGGTCGCCACTGGGGGGGTAGAGGAGGGTGGGCAGGCCCAGCAGCAGGATGGCGAACAACACCAGAGCCAGCCATGCTCGTTCGTGGCGCAGCGAAGAAGCAGACGGCTGGTTCATTTGGGATACCTCGGCAATGCGGGCAGGCTACTCGGCATCCTCGTTGGGGTTGCGCCCGGTGTTGCCTTGCGTGTAGCCGCTGTAGCCGACGTAGGCGGTGCGGGGGCGGTTCTGCCAGTTGGCCGAGCCGAGGACCTTGCGGCGTATCGCATCGTACTCGCTGGGGGACAGGTTGCGCTGCATGAAGCCAATCGTGACGTAGGCCACCTTCTCCGCAGTGGGGCGGTCTAGCCCTGCCGCTTGTTGCAACTCGTCTATCAGTTTCTCTAGCATAGTGACTCCTCTGCACATGGCGGTGGGTAAAGGCGGACCACGCTGCCCCCCACGTGATGGGATTAGGCAGGTAGATGCCGCTGGTTGGCTACCGCTATTATAACACAAACGCGGGCGACTTGCTGTTGCGCGGCGCAATATCGTATAATTGTGAAAGAAAGAACTATTAGCCGGTTTGGCTGATTATGATGAGGGGAAGGCAATAGCAATGGCCTCGTTTCAAGAGAAGGATATACTCCGCGCCCTGACGCGGGTGATTGACCCCGACCTGCACCGCGACATCGTGAGCTTGGGGATGGTCGAGGATATTAAGATTAGCGGTAACGACGTGAGCTTCACCCTCGTGCTGACCACCCCCGCCTGCCCAATTAAGGAGCAGATGCAGGCCGCCTGCGTCGCGGCGGTGGGGGAGATAGCCGGGGTAGACAGTGTAGCGGTCGAAGTTATCAGCCGCGTGCCCACCAATCGGGTGGGGGCGAACCGCCTGCCCATCCCCGGCGTGCGAAACACCATTGCGGTGGGCAGCGGCAAGGGTGGGGTGGGCAAGAGTACCGTGTCGGTCAACCTCGCCCTCGCGCTGGCGCAGGATGGGGCGCGGGTCGGCCTGCTGGACGCGGATATACATGGCCCCAATGTCCCCCTGATGATGCAAGTGACCGCCAAGCCGCAGACGATGAACGGCAAGATTACCCCAGTCGAGCAATACGGCATCAAGGTGATGAGCATGGGCTTCTTTGTCGAGGCGGATGCGCCGGTGATTTGGCGCGGCCCGATGCTGGCGAAGATGCTGCAACAGTTCCTCTACGATGTGGAGTGGGGCGAGATTGACTACCTCGTGCTGGACCTCCCCCCCGGCACCGGCGACATCCAACTCAGCCTCGCCCA
>JBBSEE010000013.1:0-14190 GCA_038239995.1 Chloroflexia bacterium
GACCGGCCTCAGCGCAGCGATATACACCTCCCGCGACGGCTTCGACACACTGGTAATCGAGCGCGGCGCGTTGGGTGGGCAGGCGGGCATCACCGAGAAGGTGGACAACTACCCCGGCTTCCCCGACGGTGTGAGCGGCGACGACTTCGCTAAACGGTTGGCGCAGCAGGCGGGCCGTTTCGGGGTGGAGATGTTGCAGGCGCAGGACGTGACCAGCATCAGCCGCGAAGGCGACTACATGGTGGTCCGCACTGGCGCGGGTGATGAGTACACGGCCCGCGCCGTGCTGCTAGCCACCGGCTCGAACTACAAACAGTTGGGGATTGACAACGAGCGCGATTTCATCGGCGCGGGCATACACTACTGCGCCACCTGCGATGGCCCGTTCTACAAGGGGCAGGAAGTGGCGGTGGTGGGGGGCGGCAACAGCGCATTGGAGGAGGGCGCGTTCCTTACCCGCTTCGCCTCGAAAGTCACCCTGCTGGTGCGGGGCGACAAGCTGACCGCCACCAAGCTGGCCCGCGACAAGGTGGAGGATATGGTCAAGCAAGGCAAGATGGCGGTGCGCTACAACGTGGAAATCGCCGAGCTACAGGGCAAGAGCCGACTGGAGGCTACGGTTATCCGCGACCGCGAGAGCGGCAAACTAGAGCAGATTAAGCCTGCCGCGATCTTCGTGTTCATCGGCCTGACCCCCAACACCAGCTTCCTCAAGGAGATGGCCCAGCACGGCGACGCGCATCAGCCGGTAGCCGTAAAGCTGGATGAGCAGGGCTTCATCGCCACCAACCCCCAATTTGCCACCAATGTAGCGGGCATCTTCGCCGCCGGTGATGTGCGGGTGGGCAGCACCAAGCAAATCGCCAGCGCGGTTGGCGAGGGAGCCACCGCCGCCCTGATGATCCGCAACTACCTGAATGGCGAAGGTGAGACCAGAAGTTAGGGTCAATGGTAGGGGTGAATATCAATTCCCAGTTACTGGCGGCTGGATGTTGAAGTTGGCGTTGAAGTTGCTCCACTTCACCACCACCTTGAAGCCGCTGTTGGCGGCGGCATTGCCGGTGGCAGCATCCGCCTTAATCTGCCCGCTAAGGCGCATCTGGCGCACGGTGGGGTTAGTGTCGGTGCTTATCCATAGCTCCACCGTGCTGGTAATAGGATTGGGAATGAAGTTGAGGCTAGGCAAGCTATCGCCGGGGGCGGTGAAGTGGCGGGTGTCCGCGCCGTCTATGGACTCGCTGGCTGGGTCGCCCACCATGAAGTTGAGGGCAGCCTTGTCCAAATCAGCAGGCTTGATTGACACCCACATTTGGGTGAGGCTACTGGCGGCGGGGTCGCTCTTGCCGCTGCTATCGTGGATATAGGAGGCGTTGGCGGCAATCAAGTTCTGCTCGTAGCGGTCGTTGCCGAGGATGATGATTTGGTACTGCTGCGATGGGCCAGCCCCGCTATATTGCTCGGTAAACTTGTAGCGTCCGCCAGCCACATCGAAGTCGCCGATCAGCGAGGTGGCCGTCCCCCCCACATTGCCGACATTCTCGATATGGTAGCTCTTCATCGCCGCCATATTGGCGACTGCTTGGCGCAACAGTTCCGCGTTGGGGTTGGCGGTGGGGTTGGTCTGCGGCGCAGCAGTAGGGTTAGCGGTGCCGGGCGTGACTGCTGCGGGCGTGGCGGTGCGGGGCGTATCGCCCCCCCCGCACCCCGCCAGCAATAGGCTGAGGAGCAGGACGGCGGGTATGGCAGGTCGGGTGTGGTGGGTCAAGGTGGCTCTCTCCTTATAGTTTCAAGCGTTTAATAAAGTCGGCAGGTGCCAGTATCAGAATACCTTTGGCCTTGAATCCTTTGTCGCGAGTAACTATTGCGTCGAGTCTAGCTCTCTTGGCGCAGACTGCTTGAAGGTTATCCTCAAAGTCGCCCGCCAACTTCGCGGCTTCAACCAATGCGCTGCGGCCTACGGGACAAATCTCAAATGCTTCCAAACAGAGACTTATTGCTTCATGCGCTTTGGCAAGACTATTGGTAGTCCGCTCCGCCGTATAAAATATAGTTGTGAGGGTCGTAGCGGTAATAAAGCCGATGAAGCGTTCATCATCATGAGCTTGCCATATCTTGTCCGCTTCAATATCAAACGGCGTGCGGGCTAGCAGCGAGTCTAGCAGAATGTTGGTATCCAGCAACACTCGCATCATCCGTATTTCTCCATACGATGTTCAGCCATCCACTGCTCAATTTGTTCATCTGTAGGAGCAGGGTGGTCAGCCTTCAGCAATCCTCGCGCCCGCGACAAGGTGTTACGCCGCTGATGGGGACGTTCCTCAAGCTCTATATCTTCTGTAGAGCGGGAGTTCAGGATAGCTGTATCCCCCAATGTGTCAATCACATCATGCACCAAAGTTGTACGTAGACGGGGCGACCAGCGTCGAATAAGGTCAAGAACTTCAGTATAACTCGCGGCCTCCAGCTGGTCTGCCGCTTCAGATTTAATTGCTCTCATTGCTCTCCTCCTCTCGCTAGCTAACCATAGATATTGTAACCCAAACCCGCCCCAAGCGTCAACCTTGCGGGGTCGGTACCTCAGTGGGGAATGGGAAGGGCGTGCTGGGCGGTTCGGTGACGAATGGCGGGCAAGTAACTATTGGCGTGGGCGGCTGAATGTCTAGCGGCTGATTGAACTTGCTCCAAATAATGGTATCTTGACCTCCGCTGTCAACCGAGTTAGGCCCCACTGGGTAAGTATAATTTAGTTCACGTACTGTCGGGGTGGTAACGTAGGATACCCACAGGTCAACTTTTATGGGGGCAAGGACCGCTGTGTCAGTAACGATTGTAAATGGTGGTGGTATCTCCGCCGCTGTGAAGATAAGGTGGCGAGTGGACACGCCGTCCAACTGTTCAAACAGAGGGAAGCCATCCTTTACCTTAGCGGCAACCTTATCCCACATATCTGGGTCAACCTTGTCCCAAAAGTCGGCGTACCCATAGCTATCGCCTGGCAGGGGAACATAAACGGCCAGACCATCGCAGTCACCTCCAGTGTAGTAGGCAGCCGCGTTCATCTCATCATTCCTGCCATACCACTTGCCCGCGATACTAATCAGTTCGCCAACATAGTGTGCGCTGCCCATCGAGGACTGATAGGTTTTGAGGCTGATGCGCTGATTGGCTGCGTCAACATCTTCGCTAGTCGCCCCGCCAAAAATGCTTGCGTATTCCACATGATAGCTCTTCAATGCCTTCATGTTGGCAACCGCCTGCTTGAGCAGTTCAGCGTCGCTCAGTTGTGCCGGTGGAGGCGTGGGTGCAACCGCATCGCGGTCGCAGCCGATTAGCAGCATGATTACAGCCGCGATGTTCACCAAGATGCAACCTTTTATCATGCTACGCATACCTGCTCCCTTCTGCAAATCGCGCCAGCCATATGTTATAATGCGGGGGACACCAGCTTCACCCAATATAACGCACACGCATGAGGAGGGGTTGCAAACTCGATGGAGAGCGAAGAGAAGATTGAATTGCAGCAGCCGTATATCGGCAGCGCGATGGGCAAGTTCGGCGGGGAGATGCGCCGCGAACATGACTCGCTGGGCGACTTTGATGTGCCCGCCGCTGCCTACTACGGGGTGCAGGCGGCGCGGGCGCGGGAGAACTTCCCGATTAGCGGCCTCGGCCCTCACCCCGCCTTCGTCCGCGCCACTGTGACGGTGAAGAAGGCGGCGGCGATGGCAAACGCAGGCACGGGCCGCTTGCCCAAAGAGAAGGCCGACGCGATTATCGCTGCCGCCGACGAAGTGCTGGCGGGTCAGCATCTCGCCCATTTCGTGGTGGATGTGTTCCAAGCGGGGGCGGGGACTAGCCACAACATGAACAGCAACGAGGTGCTAGCCAATCGGGCTATCGAATTGCTGGGCGGCCAGCGGGGCGACTACAGCATCGTCCACCCCAACGATGATGTGAACATGGCCCAAAGCACTAACGATGTGATACCCACCAGCATGAAGATTGCCATGCTCGAAGTGCTGGGCGGCTTGCAGGACTCGCTAGCCCATCTACGCCAAGCATTGGCAGCGAAGGCGCAGGAGTTTGACCACATCCTCAAGTCGGGGCGCACCCATATGCAGGATGCCGTCCCCATCCGCCTCGGACAGGAGTTCGCCGCCTACGCCCTGACCATCAAGCGGGCGGGGGAGCGACTAGAGCGGGCCAGCGATGCGATTAAGGAACTGAACATCGGGGCCACCGCGGTTGGCACCGGCCTGAACGCCGAGCCGGAGTACATCACCGCGGTAGTGCAGAATCTACGCACCCTCACCGGCTTCGACCTGCGCGGTGCGGAGATGCTGGTGCAAGCGACCCAGAGCATGGGCGGAGTGGCGGAGTTCAGTTCCGCGATACGCGGGCTGGCGATTGACCTGAACAAGATTGCCAACGACCTGCGGCTGATGTCCAGCGGCCCGTTCACCGGCTTCGGCGAAATAGTGCTGCCGCCGGTGCAGCCCGGCAGCAGCATCATGCCCGGCAAGGTCAACCCGGTAATGGCCGAGATGCTCAATCAAGTCTGCTATCACGTGATTGGCAACGACCTCGCCGTTGCCCTCGCTGCCGAGGCGGGCCAGCTAGAGCTAAACGTGATGATGCCGATGATTGCCTTCGATACGTTGGAGTCGCTCACCATCCTGAAGAATGCAGTTCGCGCCTTCACCGACTATTGTGTGGTGGGGATTACCGCCAACGAAGAACGCTGCGAGTACCTAGTCGAACACAGCAGCGGCCTCGCCACCGCCCTCGCCCCCTACATCGGCTACGAGAAGGCTGCCTATCTGGCGAAGAAGGCGGTCAAAGAGAACCGCACCGTGCGCGACCTCGCCCACGAGGAGCATATCTTGCCCGACGAGCAACTCGAAGCCATCCTTGACCCCCACGCGATGACCAACCCCGGCATTGCGGGAAAGGGATGAGGCTTGAGGTTTGAGTTATTGGTAGGGGCGGGTGGTCCTCGCCCTGCCGCCGCGCATCAACGTCAATCGCAACGAACAACTATGTCGTAGGGGCGAATCGCATACGCCCCATAGAGAGCGGAGCATAAGTTATGGCAACCAGCAGCAAACCGAACAAGTCGGACTCCACCGCGAAGGCGAACCCCGCCCGCCCCAGTTCATCCACCATCAAGCCCGCATCGGGGGCAACCCGCGCGAGTGGTGCGGCCACCAACCCACCCCGTCGCGTCGCCGCTGCCCGCCGCCAGAGCGTGCCACTCTACTTCTACGGGCTGATACTGCTGCTGCTGATTGTGGTGGGCGGGGGGTTGTACAGCATCTTTACCGGCAGCAACCAGAAATTGGCAGGCGATGCTCCCCTTACCGCCCAGCAGGTCGCGGATAAGGGCATCCTCTATGCCAACGTTAACGCCAAGGTCACGGTAGTGGAGTTCGGCGACTTCCAGTGCCCCGCTTGCAGCGAGTTCCACGTTACCCCCGACTTCGGGCCGCAGTTCAAGGCCCAATTCCTCGACACCAACAAGGTACGCTTCGTCTGGCTCGACTATCCCCTTGTCCAAGCCCACCCCAAGGCGATGAAAGCGGCAGAAGCGGGCCGCTGCGCCAACGAGCAGGGTAAGTTCTGGCCCTTCCACGATAAGCTGTATGACAACCAAGACCAGTGGGTCAAAGGGGACGAAAACACCTTGTGGAAGAGCTACGCCACTGAAGTTGGCATAGATAGCGACAAGCTGATGCAGTGCGTGCAGGCGGAGCAGTACAAGGGCGCGATCCAAGCTTCGATAGACGCAGCCAACCAAGTGGGGGTGGGTGGCACGCCAACCTTCCTCGTCAACCATGTGCTGAACAAGCCGCGGACGGTCCCCTCCGCCGCCGACCTCGCCCAACTGATTAACCAAGAGTCGCTACGCTAGCCTACTCCCAATCCTCCAGCAGGGCGACGCGGCTAGGTGCGCCATCGCCATCCTTCAGCTTCAGCGGCATCGCCACCAGCAGGTAGTGGCCCGCGCTCGGTTCGCGCAAGTCCAACCCCTCGATGATTGCCACCCCCGCCCCCAGCAAGGTGCGGTGGGTGGCGTGGTCGGCGGAGCCAAACTGCTCGACCGACAGGTAGTCAATCCCCACCAGCCTAACCCCCATATCCACTAGCCAGCGGCAAGCATCGGGCGCAAGGTACACGAAATCGCGGTGGAACGTGCCGCTGAGGTCGTTCCAGTAGCGCGAGTTGCTGGTCTTGAACAGCACGCGCACCGCATCGGGGGGCAACTCCGCCGCTTCCAGATGTGCAGCGGTGATGGCACCTTCTACCGCGCTCATGTCCAGCACGGTGGCGGGGCCAATCAGCACCTCTAGCGCGATGCTATCCACCCCCGTCCCGCCGGGGATGAAGTGGATGGGCGCGTCGGTGTGCGTTCCCGTGTGTGACCCCATGCTCAAGAGGCTGACGTTGGCCGCGTCCCCCTTGCTCATGTCCGCGATGGGGCTAATCGTGGGGCCGGGTTCGCCATTGTAGGTGGTCATCCCCGGCGTGAGGGTTAGGGATAGGTCGTATATCTTCATGGCATCTCCCTCCACTTTCTCATCAAAAGCTAATCCTAATTTTACCCCGATGTTACGTTAATGTATTACAATAACGGCAGTCGGCGACGCAGAGTGATTATATCACCGACATAGTTGGCACACAACGTAGCGGCACATCGCTTGCTCTTCCTTAGCAGCACCCCACATCACGGCAAGCGAAAGGATTGAACTAAATGGCAATCAAAGGTATATTGTTTGATATAGATGGCACGCTGGCGGCGGAACATCCAGTCGCTATCTTCCAAGACGTGACCGAACTGCTGGGCCACCTCGACCAGCTAATCGCGGGGCGATTTCAGGCAAAGGAGCAGGCATGAACAGTTACCCCCCACCCGCTGCTGCGCCCAACCCGATACCGAGCATGGCGATGCTGCCGCTGCGCCTCTTCTTCGGCATCATCTTCTTCTTCGCTGGGCTGGACAAGCTAACCGACCCCACCTTCTTCGATCCCAGCAATGGCAACTACATCGGCAAGCAGTTGCAGGGCTTCGTGGACTACAACCACTCGCCGCTCTCTTTCCTGCTGACCAGCATTGCCATACCCAACGCCAAACTGTTCGGGGCGATGATCGCGATTGCCGAAATCAGCGTGGCTCTGCTAGTGTTGCTCGGCTTGTTCACCCGCGCCGCCGCCTTCGTGGGGCTGATGATTAGCACCACCCTGTGGCTGACCGCCAGTTGGGGGCAGACCCCATTCTACACCGGCTGGGACTTGCCCTATATGTTCGGTTGGCTGACTTTGCTGCTAGCGGGGCCGGGGGCTTACGCGCTGGATACGCTGATGGCGGCGCGGGGGCGGCAAGTGGTGGCGTTGAGCGCGGAGCGGCGCAACTTCCTCACCCAAGTGGGGACGGTGTTGGGGGCAATCGTGGCAATCGGGGTGGCTGGTGGGGTGGCCCTGACCGGCTTTGCCAGCCGCAACCAGAGTGCCGGGGGCGATACTGGCAGCGGTGCAAACCCCTCGCCTACCCCCGTGCCGAGGCCGACCAGCACCAGAGTGGCCCAAGCCGTGCCGACCGCTACGCCGATACCGGCGATAACCGACACCCCCGCGCTAGCCGCCACCGATACCCCCGAACCGATACCGACTGACACACCCGCGCCGCTACCCAGTAGCACGCCGCATAACGAAATCAGCGGCGGCAACATCAACACTCCGTCGCCAGTGCAGCCGCCGACCAGCAGCCCGCGCCCCCATCCCAGCAACACGCCGCATCCCCAGCCCACCAATACA
The DNA here is from genome assembly GCA_038239995.1 of Chloroflexia bacterium. GTDB lineage: Bacteria > Chloroflexota > Chloroflexia > QHBQ01 > QHBQ01 > QHBQ01. Next base: position 7,813 of record JBBSEE010000013.1, read on the forward strand.
CCGCCCTCGCCGCTCACCAACACGCCGCGTCCCCCCGCGACCAACACGCCGCGACCCGCCCCCACCAACACGCCGCGACCCGCCCCCCCCAACACGCCGGACACCAGCGGGGGCCGCATCGAGCCGAACAGCACCCCGCCCGGCGGCCCGACCGACACCCCTATCGTCGCGCCTACCGTGCCTACGGGTGGAGTAGTGATTGCCAAAATCGCCGATGTGCCGACCGGCAGTGGGATACGTTTCACCAACCCGGATACGCAGGGTGATGCCTTTGTGGTGCATCTGGATAGCGGCAGCTTTGTCGGCTTCGATGCGACCTGCACCCATGCCGGTTGCGCGGTCAACTATAGCGCGAACGACAAGCTGTTCATCTGCCCCTGTCACGGCTCGGAGTATGACCCGGCCAAGAATGGCGTAGTGGTGCGCCCGCCCGCCCGCCGCCCGCTACTGAAGATTAACATTCGGGTTGACGAAAGCAGCGGAAACATTTATTATGTAAGCAGTTAGTTTGCATCCTCGCCGACGGCTGGTACGTATTATCAGGGAACTATCCAGTTCAGCGAGGCGCACAACGGTTCGCCCCTACGATATTATCTGGTAAAAGGAGTAAACATCATGGCCTTCGACTTCTTCGATAATCTGCGACCCAAGCGCAAGCCACTAGACCCCGAATTGGCCGCCCGCATCCCCCCCGGCCAGACCCTGACCGAGAAGTGGCCGGTGCTGCACTATGGCGGGGTGCCGCGCGAGGATTTGAGCAAGTGGAACTTCCGCATCTTTGGGCTGGTGGAGGAGCCGCTCACCCTCAACTGGGAGCAGTTTATGGCCCTGCCCAAGCGCACCTTCCACAACGACATTCACTGCGTGACCACCTGGTCTAAGCTGAACAACGAGTGGGAGGGAGTACCGTTCGAGGAGGTGCTGAAGTTGGTCAAGGTGAAGCCGAATGCCACCCACGTGATGGTTCACGCCGACATCAACTTCACCGCCAACCTTGCGCTGGACGAATTGCTGCGTCCGGAGGAGGAGGCTCGCTCCTTCTTCGGCTACAAGCACAATGGCGAGGAGCTTACCATCGAGCATGGTTGGCCGCTGCGCCTCGTGGTGCCAAAGCTATACTTCTGGAAGAGTGCCAAGTGGGTGCGCGGGCTAGAGTTTATGGACCGCGACCGCCCCGGCTTCTGGGAGAGCTACGGCTACCATATGCACGGCGACCCATGGCTGGAGGAACGTTACAGCTAGAGCAGAGGTAGATAAATGACCTGTCCGCAGTGCCACACCACCAACCTAGCCACCGCCCGTTTCTGCATGAATTGCGGAGCGTGGCTGCCCCTATTCAGCACCGCCGCGCCGGTCAACCCGCCGGTGTATAGTCGGCCTGACCCCCCGCCGGGCGATTATCCCGCCGCGCCGAGCGACTACCCCACCATCGCCAACCAATCTCCCCCGCCGAGTGAGTACGCCCCGCTCATCCCCCCGGCCAGCGGGCAGGGCTTCACCCCCCCTAGCGAGGCGGCGCAGCAGACCGGCTACCCGGCGGAGCAAGGCTATCTGCGCTACGCCCGCCCCGCGGGACAAGTGTCAACCGGCCCATTGACCGCGCCTAGCTATGCCGCCCCACCATCGCAGGCGGCGGCATGGATGCAGCAAGCCAACCCGCCCGCCTACTTCTACCCGCCCTCGCCCCCGCCGCTGGTCGAACAGCGCAGCAGCTTTGTGATGTACATCACCCTCGCCATGGTCGCTCTGCTGGTGATGCTGGGGGTGAGCGGCTACCTGCTGTGGGGTCTAACCGGCCAATCCAGCCCTAGCGTGGGGGTGAGCGGCGGAGCTAACGCCTTGCCGGGGCGAGACGCGCAGGATGCGGAGCGCAAGGCAATTGTGGATGCCATCAACGGCTCGAACCAAGCCCAGATTGACTCGCAACGCACCCTCAGCATTGACCCGCTCAAGCAATACACCACCGGCGAAGAGTACCAGAAGCAGATAGACCAAGTGCGTCAGTATCAGGCCCAAGGTGTCTACTTCAAGCTCAAGCTAGATAGCATCCAACTCAGCAACGTCAAGGTCATCAGCGACACCGAGGCGCGGGCGAACAGCGTGGAGCAGTGGAGCGGCGATGCCTACAGCGTCAAGAACGACCGTCTGCTCGGCCACCAGAACGCGATGACCCTGCATGAGACCTATTATCTGGTGAAGAAGGACGGCCAGTGGATGGTGTACAAGGTGGAGATACAAGAGGAAAAGAACCCCACCCCCAACCCTAACGACAACAGCCAATAATACCAGCAAAGCGTAGGGGCGCAGATTTATCGCGCCCCCACCCGAAATTCACTATTACCTCTGCTAATTGGTATAACTTGCCCCACGATAGCCCGCCGGTGCCGCTGATGCGCTGGTCGCTGGTGAGCCGTTGGGGGCCGCCACTGGCCTTCACCCCGCTGCTGGTATCTACCCCGACGGCATACAGGTCAAACCCGTTTTTCTCCAGATGCAGATAGCCTACCGCCCGCCCATCCGGCGACCATGCCGGGGTGCGGGCGTTGTCGTCGCTAATCAGCCGCGTGGGGTTGCTGCCGTCCGCATTGGCAACCCAGATGCTGGCCTTACCCCCGACCTTAGCGGTGTAGGCGATATACTTGCCGTCCGGCGACCACGCCGCATCGTAATCCGCCTCGTCACTCTTAATCAGGGTGCGCCACTCCCCACTGTCGAAGCTGTACGCCCATATCTCCCCCTTGCCACTCAGATAGTTGGTGGCAAGTAGGGTGTTGCCGTCCGGCGACCATGCGGGCCGCTCGAAGCCGACGGCGGTAATCTCGGCGGGGCTGATACGCACATCGCGCAAATCTGCCCCGCCACTCGCCATTACCCACACCGCCAGCGGGTCGCTGCCCTTGTCGTGCAGATAGGCGATGCGCTCACCATCCGGTCGCCATGCAGGGGCGAAGGCCCAGTTCGAGCCGGAAGTATAAAGGATTGTACCCGGCTCCATATCGTTGAAGTCATGGGTAAGCCGCTTCAGGTTGCTGCCGTCAGTATCGGCGGTGAAGATGTCGGCGTAGGAGTCGCCATAGCGCACGTAGGCGAACTTGCTGCCGTCCGCCGCCCACGCGGGCTGGGTCTCAAGCTCATTGGGGTCGGTGGCAGGGGCATCCGGTCTAGCCTTGCCGGGGGTGGTGATGCGCCGATTATCACCGTCGCGCCATACCCAAATCGCGTGGTCGCGGGTATACAAGATGCTGCCCCCAAACTGAGCGGCGCGGCTGTGTGGTGTGCTGAACAGCCCAAACCCACCCCAACCGATAAGCAGCAGGACGGGGATAATAAGCAGATATGCGATTTTGCGGGTAATCTTAGTCATTTCCGTTCTTTCACCGATGTTTGTACCAACGAAAGCTAGGGGAAACCAGCGGGGGTCTGGGGGGTTGACCCCCAGCTAGTGAATTGGGTTAACGCCAATCGCTAGCTATCAACCTTGCCGCAACATAGTTACGATTAGCATAGTCACCCGTCACCAGTTGGGGGCTGACCCCCAAACCCCCTAATGCACCGCCGCCGCGCAGCTAATCTTTAGCGTATTCGGCGGCCAATGACAACTCGATGCTCATAGGCGAGTGCCACCCGCCCTTACGCAATGCTTTATCCGCTGCTCCGCTGAACCTAATCCGCTGGCTGGTCGTGATTACGACTGGAGAGCAGTTCGCGGGCCACGGTGCGGTCATCCCACGGCAGCTTGTCGTTGCCGACGATGATGCACTGCTCGTGGCCCTTGCCCAGCAGGGCCACAATATCGCCCGCCGCGGCATGGTCGAAGGCAGCAGCAATCGCGGCGCGGCGGTCAGCAATCTTCAAGAAGTCGCGGCCCGCCACCTTGCCCCCCGCCTCCGCTCCGGCGGCGATTTCGTTGATAATCTTCATCGAATCCTCGAAGCGGGGGTCCTCATCGGCAATCACGAAGAAGTCGCACCATTTGGCCGCCACCGCCCCCTGCATCGGTCGCTTGGCGAGGTCGCGTTCGCCCGCGCTGCCTAGCACCGCAATCAGCCTGCCCTTAGTCAAGGGTCGTAGGATGCCCAGCACCTTGTCAATCGCGTCGGGCGTATGCGCGTAATCCACAATGCAGGTGAAGGGCTGCCCCGCCTGTATCCGCTCCATCCGCCCCGCCACCCCCGGCACCGCCTCCAAGGCGGCTTTAATCCGGTCAAGGCTGATGCCCTGCGAGATGCCCACCGTGAGCGCGGCGAGAGCGTTATACACGTTGAAGCTGCCGGTCAGCATCAGGTTCAAGTCCACGCGGCCCACCGGGGTGAGGGCGGTGAATTGCAGCCCATCCGCGCTGGCGACCACGTTGACCGCCCGCACGTCCGCCTTGTCGCTCGTTACTGCGTAAGTCAGGGTGCGACCATGCGCGGGCACTCGCTCAATATACATCGCCGCGTTAGGGTCGTCAAGGTTGACCACCCCGACTTTGGGGCTACCCTTGTCTACAGCGGTATGCAGATAGTCGAACAGCCGTGCCTTGTCCCGCCGATATTGCTCCACCGAGCCGTGAAAGTCGAGGTGTTCGTGGGTCACATTGGTCAGCACCGCGACATCGTACTCGCAATGGTCGAGGCGATGCTGGGCGAGGCCATGTGATGACGACTCCAGCACCGCGTAGTCGCAGCCCTCGGCCACCATCTGGGCCAGCAACTCTTGCACCTCGTTCGCCTCTGGGGTGGTGGCGCGGGTGGGGTTGTCCCAGATGCGGTCGCCCACCTTGAAGGCCACCGTGCCGAACAAGCCGGTCTGGTGTCCCGCCGCTTCTAGCACCTTGCTGATGAGGAAAGTGGTAGTGGTCTTACCGTCGGTGCCAGTCACGCCCACCACCCGCAGCTTGCGGGCGGGGTAGCCGTAGAAGGCGGCGGCGAGGTCGGCGAGGGCGGCACTATTGTCGGGGCTGACCACGAGGGGGAGAGGCGGGGCGATACCCTTCGCGGTCGGTTGTTCCGCAAGGTAGGACGGCTCCACGAAGGCGGCCACCGCCCCGGCAGCGGCAGCGGCGGGGATGTATTGATGACCGTCAGTGTGGTAGCCCTTCACGCGGCGGGCCACGAATAGACTGCCGGGGCGTACCTCCCGCGAATCGTACACAATCGCGGTCACATCGCGCTCTGGTGCATCGGCGGGGGCATCGTCGAGCAACACCGCCATTGGACTGGCGGCGATTAGTTCTCCAAGTTTCATGGCTGGGCCTCCGGGGTGATACCCAGCATCGTTGGTGGGCTAAGGCTGATATTGTCGTTCTGCCACACCCCCACCGTGCGGGTAGTGAACCCCCCCAGACGGCTGTAGTAGGGAAAGCTAGCAATGAGGTGAAAGCCGTCGCGGGGCAGGTCAGCAAGACGATAGTGGCGGATATTGCTTTGGGTAATGTCGGCTGCGCCATTATACCATATTTGTAGCTCAAATCCGGCCCAGATGTCCACCGATTTCACTCCCTGCGCCAGCACCGACTGATAGGCGTTCCAGCTGGCAGTCGCATGGTCGGCATAATCAGCTTGCAACAGGAAGCTGGCGAGGCCGAGCAGCAGCACCACTGATAGCGCGTAGCTCCACGCTGCTCGCCGCCACTGCCCGCTGCCAGAGAGCGCAAATATGATGACCATCGGTAGGTAGCTAACCACATAGCGATCAAAGGTCAGACCGGACAAACCCAAGCTAGCGAAAGCAATCATCAGTCCGAGCAGATAGATGAACGCCTTAGGTTCTAGGCTGGGCCAATCCTTACGCTTGCTCAACGTATCAATCAAGCTATCGCTCAAGCTCGCGGCCACTACCGCGCCGAGCAAGATGCCCACTACCAACAAGATGCGCCACACTACCTCATTCAGCACTGGCTCAGCAGCATAGAAGAAGAAATCGAAGCCGTCACGCTGGAGGATATTCCCCGAATCGCTGAAGGTATCCACCACCGTCATCTTATTACTGGGATAGAAGAAGATAAGGAGGAGCGCCGCCAACACGAGGCTAATCCAAAGCATCAACAGCCAGCGGCGGCGGGGGCGTAGAAATATGGGGACGAATAGGCCAATCAGCGGCAGGTAAGTAAGCACGCGCCCAATCACCACGCCGATCCATTGGGGGCCAATCAGCAACTGAGCGGCGGCATCCTGCTGAATGCGCGTCGCCATGTTGACCGGCTGCCCCAACTGCCAGTAAGTGAAAATCCCCCCCACTACTACCATGGGCAAGCTAACTGCCAGTGCCCTCCGCCACCGCCATCGGCCCGTTATCAGCAGATAGAGCGCGACGGTCGTGCCGAGCGCGGTGGCATAGCTGAGCGCCGGCCGACGGTAGCGTAAGTTTGCAGCCAGCCAGGTCGCGCCAAGGAGC
>JBBSEE010000014.1:0-13868 GCA_038239995.1 Chloroflexia bacterium
CGCAAATTTTGAATCTTGAATTTTGAATTATGAATTGCGGGGTTGGCCGCGCTCGATGTCTTCAACTCATCACTCATCACTCATCACTAGCCTTTGGGTGGCGGGGTTGGCCGCGCTCGATGTCTTCAACTCATCACTCATCACTCATCACTTCTTTATATATGGCGTAGCGGTCGGCGGCGACTTGCGGCCAGGTGAACTGGGCATGGGCGCGGGCATGGGCGCGGGCACACAGGTCGGCGGCGAGTTCGGGTTGCTCTAGCAGGCGGCGGGCGGCGGCGGCGAGGGCGGGTACATCCGCTTCGGGGAAGATGAGGCCGGTATCGCCCACCACTTCGGGTATCGCCCCACTGTCGCTGCCCAGCACCGGCGTGCCACACATGAAGGCCTCGACGATGATGCGGCCAAACTGCTCCTTCCAGCGCGGGGTGGTGCGCGAGGGGACGATCAGCATATCCATTGCGTTCAGGTATCGGGGCGCGTCCAGCCGATTGACCGCCCCGGTGAAGATGAGTCTATCGCCCACCCCCAGAGCCTCGGCCTGCTGCACCAGCGGCTCGCGTTCGCCGCCGCCGACGATGAGCAGCTTGGTGGCGGTGGGCAAGAGGGGCAGGGCGGCGACCATGTCCTGCACCCCCTTCTCCGCGCTGAGGCGGCCCAGATAGCCCAGCAACGGCTGCCCTTCCGCGATGCCCAACGCGGCCCGCACCTGCGCCCTTGCTTCGGGTAGCGGGCGGAACACCGCTTCGTCTGCGGCCAGCGGTATCAGCTTCAGCGGCCCGCGATAGCCCTTACGCCGCAGCACCGTCCCCACCTCGGTGGCGCACACATAGGCGTAGCAGGCGGCGCGGAAGGCGGCTTGCTCCACCCAGCGGAAGGGGGGTGGGTAACGCTTGTAGATATTCTGCGCCGAGTAGAACATCAACCTTGCGCCGGGGGCGAACAGGCGGCGCAGGGCCAGCACTTCACCCATCACCGCGCTGAACGGCTCCTCGTAGCAGTCAATAATGTCGGGCCGCGCCTCACGCATAGCGCGGATTAGCCCGCTGCGAAACAGGAACAGGTTGGGCTGCGGCTGGCGGAAGTAGCCCAGCTTGCCGATGCGGATGCGGTAATGGGGGTCGCTGCGCTTCTCCTGTCGCACCTCGCGGCTCTCTTCCGGCCACCACGTGGGGGTCAGCACCTCAAGCTGCAAGTCGGGATAGGCGGCTAGCTCCTCCGCCAAGCGGTGGTTCGAGCGTGTCACCATTGCATGAGAGACCATCAGCACGCGCATGGCCGGATTATACCGATAATCGCCCGTTGGTGGCAAGCGGGGGGCGGGGTGTATAATGGCGACAGCGGGGGTCGTAATCACCCTCCCTTACTGTCACGCTGGGCTTTGGTGCTATAATGGCTGCACCGCGGCTGGCCCAGTTGTGTCATTTAATGACACAACTCCCATACCCTGCACCTATGGGCGGCAGCGGGGGTCGTAATGACCCCCCCAAACGAACAAGGGGGGGTCGTAATGACCCTCCCTAGAAGAAGGAAAACTATGGACGAGCAAGCAAGGGGCGCACCCAATGAGACACAGGCTCTCATTCCTATCACCGAGCGGGAGGTGGACTTCTATGGAGATAACATCCCGGTCGCCCAAATCGCTGACGGAGAATTGTTTGTCCCTTTGCGCCCGCTGGTCGAGTTCTTGGGGCTAGACCGTAGCTCGCAACGTAAGCGTATCCAGCGCGACCCGGTAATGCGCGATAAGGTACGTCAAGTGAAGATTACCGCTCACGATGGCAACGCTTACGACACTCTTTGCCTTCCTCTGGACCTAATTCCCGGTTGGCTATTTGGCATCACCGTTGCAAGGGTGCAGCCGGAACTCCAAGAGAAACTGAACCGTTACCGCGCCGAGTGCTTCAAAGTGCTATGGAACAGCTTCAAAGAAGATATTAGCCCCGCCAAGCGACAGACTGGCCTGACCAGCGCAGAGCAGACGCTGGAGGTGGCGGCGGTCGTCTATCACCTCGCCCAGCAGCAGGTGGAGTTTGAGCGGCAACTGGGCGACGTGGCCGCGCGACAGGTGGCCGACCATGACCGCCTCAGCAAGATGGCCGACTATATGCGGACCTTCATCCACCAAACCAACACCCGCCTCACCAGCCTCGAACTGCGGCTCGACCCCGCCGCGGCGATTACCGACGAGCAGGCGGCGGAGATTGCCCTTGCGGTCAAGAATGTGGCCTACGCCATGGAGCATCACGGACACAGCGGCGGCTACGGCAAAGTCTACTCTGAGCTATACCGCCGCTATCGCATCAGCAGCTACAAGAACCTGCCCCGCAGCAAATACGATGAGGTGCGCGGCTGGCTGGGCAAGTGGTACGATGAGGTGGTGGGGGAGGAAGGGAGCAAGTAGCGGCTTGCCATTTAGCGAACAATCGCTTTATAATACGCATATCGTTACTGCAAGTTCTACTTTAAGGAGGTGCCGCCATGCACGAGCGCATCAGCATAGACCCCAAGGTTTGCAGCGGCCATCCAGTTATCAAAGGCACTCGCGTTCATGTGTGGCTGATTGTAGCAATGATTGGGGGCGGCGATACAATAGAAGATTTGCTTGAAGCCTACCCACATATCACTCGTGAGGACATCCTTGCTTGCATTTACTACGCGGCAGACAACTTGCGCCGCAAATATGACCGCAAGGCGAAGCGAAGGGGTGCATACGCAGCGATGCTAGCTTCAGAACAGGTGCTACGCCGTGAATGGGATACGCCAGAAGAAGATGAGGCATGGGCGTATCTATCAGAACTGATAAATCAGGGGGACAAATAGTGCAAGAACAAATCGCCACCGCCGCCATCGAAGCGGCACGACGGATGGGCGCGGATTACGCTGAGGCCCGCATGGTGGACATCACCACCGAGAGCATCAGTGCCCGCGATGCAGCCATCGAGAACTTGGGCCGCAGCGAGGATAACGGCTGGGGCGTGCGGGTCATGGTCGGCGGCGGCTGGGGCTTCAGCAGCACGGTGCGTACCGACAAGGCGGCAGTCGAAGATACTGTGGCCGAGGCGGTCAGGATTGCCCGTGCCAGCAGCACGGTGCGCCGCCGCCCCGCCGCGATTGACGACCTATCCCCCCAAGTGGGCGAGTACGCCACCGCAGTGCAGCGCGAGCCGTTCGCGGTGCCGCTGGATGAACGCATCGCCCTCACCCTAGAGGCGAGCAACAATTTGGGCAAGGGCGAACACGTGCGCGTCGCCGCCGCCAGCTTGCACTGCCAAGAAACGGTCAAGTTCTTCGTCAACACCACCGGCAGCCACCTGCGCCAGCGCATCGTGGAGAGCGGAGCTAGCCTGATGGCCCTTGCGGTCAAGGATGGCGAGAGCTATATGCGAACCTACGGGCGGGGCGGCAACTACTCGCAGGCGGGCTACGAGTACATCGAAGAGCTAGATCTGCTCACCAACGCCACCCGCGTGGGGCAAGAGGCCAGCGACCTTGTGGCCGCCCCCTATGTCGTGCCCAAGCGGGCCACTGTGGTGCTGGGCAGCAACCTATTGGGGCTGATGGTGCATGAAAGCTGCGGCCACCCCATCGAACTCGACCGCGTGCTGGGCTGGGAGGCGGCTTTCGCCGGTACTTCGTTCCTCACCACCGACCGGCTGGATAACTTCACCTACGGCAGCGCGGCGGTGAACATTGATGCCAACGCCACCCTGCGCGGCGGCCTCGGTAGCTTCGGCTGGGACGACGAGGGCACCCCCGCCCAAGATTACCACATCGTCAAGGGCGGCCAGTTCGTCGGCTACCTCAGTTCGCGCGACACCGCCCCCGCGATTGGCCGCCCCAGTGGCGGCTGCGCCCGCGCCGAGGGTTGGGGGCGTATCCCCATTGTGCGGATGACCAACGTCAGCCTGATGCCGGGGGATGGTGGCCGCTTCGCCGACCTCATCGCCCAAGTGGACGACGGCTACTATCTGGAGACCCCCTCCTCGTGGAGCCTCGACGACAAGCGGCTCAACTTCCACTTCAGCGCGGAGATTTGTTACGAAATCAAGAACGGCAAGCTGGGCCAATTGTACAAGGGCGCGGCCTACAGCGAACTAACCCCCACCTTCTGGGGCAACTGCCAAGCGGTGGCCGGGGCGGACGATTGGCAGGTGTGGGGCTTCCTCGGTTGCGCTAAGGGCGAACCGTTGCAGAGCGTCCACGTCGCGCACGGTGCCAGCCCCGCGCTATTCACCAACATCAACATCGAGAGGGAGGGTTAGCCGTGAGCCTACCCCTGTTGGGCCGCGAACGCGCCCTCAGCATACTGGAAGATGCGCTGCGCGGTTCGCCCGCCGACCAGACCGAGCTAGTGATGCTCAATGAGCGGGTCGCCGTCACCCGCTATGCCAACAACGAGATCCACCAGAACGTGTTTCAGGAGAACACCCGCGTGGCCGTGCGCGTAGTGGTCAACGGGGCGGTCGCCAGCAGCTATGCAGGCAGCCTCGCCCCCGCTAGCATTCGCGCCGCCATCGCTCAAGCGGTCGCCCTCGCCAAGCTGCTGCAACCCAACCCTAAGTTCAAGTCGCTGCCCAGCCCCCAGCCCGGCGCGGACGGCCCGCCCGATGCCCCCTACTTCTATACCAGCGTCTCCGACCAAGACCCGCAGCTACGTGCCGACGCGGTGCGCCAGATTGTCGCGGTCGCCGATGAGCATCAGTTCGCCTGCTTCGGCACTTACAAGACGACCGTGACCGAACTGGCCGTGGTCAACTCGCTGGGGGTGCGGGCCTATGCTCCCACCACCTCGGCTTACCTCCGCGCCCTGTTCGACAACGGTGAGGGCACCGGCTACGGCGATATGCTGGCCCGCGATGCCGCCGCCCTCGACCCGCTGGCGATTGCCCAAACCGCCGCCGCCAAGTGCAAGCTGAACCGCAACCAGATTGAACTGCCCATCGGCGACTACGCGGCGGTGCTAGAACCAGATTGCGTCGCCGATATGGTCTACTATCCCGCCTCCTATACGTGGAACGCCCGCAGCGTGCAGGATGAGCGTAGCTTCTTCACCGGCAAGTTCGGGCAGCAAGTTACCAGCCCATTGGTAAGCTGGTGGGACGATGCCCGCGACCCCCGCGCTATGCCGCAAGCGATTGACTACGAGGGGATGCCCACCCAGCGGGTCAACCTCGTCACTGATGGTGTCGCCGCGGGGGTGGTGTACGACAGCTATGCCGCCAGCCAAGAGCCGGGCCAGCAAAGCACCGGCCACGCCGCCAACCCGATTGACCATGAGGGCGGCTACCCCTACCCCCGCAACATTCTGATGCAGTGGGGCGCGGCGACTACCGAGCAGCTAATCAGCGAGATGAAGCGCGGCGTGGTGATGACGAGGATGCACTACACCCATTGCCCCGACCCCGCCCGCGTGATTGCCACCGGCACCACCCGTGACGGCACCTTCCTTGTGGAGAACGGTGAGATGGTCGCGGCGGTGAAGAATATGCGCTTCACGCAGGGTATCTTCGACCTATTCAGCAGCACTGAGGCGGTGGGCCAGCCCAAAGTCTGCCAAGATTGGTGGAGCCAGAACGGGATGGACGATGTCTACTATCTGCTCCCCGCGGTACGGGTGAGCAAGATTACCTTTACTGGCGTGACTACTTTTTAGGAGGCAATTCAAGATGGCATTTACCTTTACCACCGAAGTGAAACTAGCAGGCAAGAATGCGGCCGGACTTCAGGTGCCGGACGAAGTGGTGGCGGCACTGGGGAAGGGCAGAAACCCCCCCGTGACGGTCAGCTTGAACGGTTACACCTATCGCGGCACGGTGCAAGTGTCCAACGGCGTGTTCATGTTGTCCCTCAGCTCAGACAAGCGCGAGGCGGCGGGAGTGCATCCGGGTCAGCTAGTGGAGGTTACGGTCGAATTGGACACGGAGCCGCGCACCGTCGAGGTGCCCGAAGACTTGCAACTCGCCCTCGCCGCGCAGCCGGGGGCCAGTGCGGCGTTCGAGGCCCTAGCCTACTCGCGGCGCAAGGAGTACGTCCGCCAAGTGACCGAGGCCAAAACCGAGGAGACCCGCACGCGGCGGATTGCCAAAATCGTGGCCGAACTGGGTGATGCCGCTTAACTTTACAATGCTGGGTATAAAGATATTGCTTCTATAATAGTCCCCTAGACTGATGTTCCACCCCCCCGCATCACATACAATTGCCTCAATCTTAACAAGGAAGGGGCAATTTGCTTTGCAGGAACGTAGCAGTTTGTGGCAGCAACGGGATTTTGTGAAACTATGGCTGGGGTTGACCATCTCCAAGTTTGGCACGCGGCTAGATGCACTCACCTACGTGGCCCTGATTACCCTCGCCGCATCGCCCGCGCAACTGGGCTGGCTGAACGTCGCCATCAGCGCACCCGTGCTGCTCGTGGCCCTGTTCGCCGGGGTGTGGGTTGACCGCCTGCGCCGCCGTCCGCTGATGATTGTCGCCGATGGGGGTCGCGCCTTGCTGCTCGCTTCGATACCGCTGGCCGCGCTGCTGAAGGGGCTGACGCTAGCCCAAGTGTTCATCGTCGCTGCGCTAGTGGGGGCACTGAGTGTCGGCTTCGAGGTTGCCAATCACTCGTACCTACCCTCCCTCGTCGAACGCAAACAGATAGTCGAGGGCAACAGCAAGCTGGAGGGCAGCGGCGAGGTGGTCGAGCTAATCGCCCCTGCGGTGGGTGGTGGGTTGGTGCAGCTAATCACCGCCCCCATGGCCGTGCTAGTGGACGCGCTCACTTTCGTCGCGTCGGGCCTATCGGTCGCCCTCATCCGCAAGCCTGAGCCAGAGCCGCAAGCAAGGTCAGAAGCGGGCAACATCTGGGGCGAGATTGGCACGGGGCTGCGCCTGCTGCTGGGCAATCGGCTGCTTCGCGCCCTCACCCTTGCCGCCGCGCTGGACAACTTCTTCGGGGCGGGCTTCTACGGCACCCTGTACAGCTACTACGCGCTGAACGAACTGCACCTCGACCCCTTCATCATCGGGGTGATTATCGGCGGGGGCGGGGTGGGCGGGCTAATTGGGGCGATATACGCCGCGCGGGCCGCCCGCCGCTTCGGGCTGGGGCGTACCATCATCCTCAGCAGCATCGTGGCGGTCCCGCTGGGGCTACTCACCCCCTTCGCCTTCGGGCCACAACCGTTGGTTATCGCCATGATGCTCATCCCCCAAGTCTGCGGCGATGCGCTACGGAACGTCAAGAACATCAACGAGGTCAGCCTGCGCCAAGGCTATATCCCTAATCGGATGATTGGGCGGGTGGCGGCGGGCCATCAGTTCCTTGTGGGCGGAGTGGTCCCCTTCGGCGCGTTGGTGGCAGGACTGCTTGCCACCCTGATTACCGCCCGCTACGCCCTGCTCATCGCGGTAGCGGGGGGCGCGTTGTCCACCCTCTTGCTCATCTTCTCGCCCCTACCCCAGTTGCGAGTGCAGCCGGAGCCGGTGGAGATTATGCACTAGCGAAGAAGCGTGACGATGCGCTTCACGGGGGCGCATTGAAGTGCGCTTCCTCCGTAGTTCTATCTGGCCGATTTTGCACCCGCGCTGACCAATTTATTCGCAAACTATTGACTCTGGCGCACGGTTCTGCTATGATATGCTTATCCCCCGCTAAGTTCACCCATCGTTTCACCTAAAGTAAGGAGGTAGCAGCTTATGGAGTTCTATGATGTGCGCCACCGCCAGAAGGTAAGTGTCCCCGACAGCCAAATCCGCAAGACCAGCTATACTCGCACCACCAAGAACGGTAGCACCCAGACCCGCTATGCTGTCCGCGCCCGCGCTACGGTGCAGGGTCACGAGGTTAGCCTCACCAAGTTCATTACCAAAGCGGAGTATGACCGCCTGAACGTGGCCGAGGAACGCTAACCGTTCCCTCATGCCTAGAACAGACCGAGGAGCCTGCCAACCCCACGCAGGCTCCTTTTTATTGGTAATGACCAGCCAACGGATGCGTAAAAACGAATAAACGAATGAGCGGGCGTAGGGGCGGGTTGCCCTCGCCTTGCTAATCGCAGATGCCAATCCAAAATCCAAAATCTAAAATCTAAAATCGTAAGGCTTCGGGCGGGGGCGGGAGCAGGAAGGTACTGTCGGAGTGGGCATCGAGGTAGGATTGGAGGATGATGGCGGCGGCGTTGCTGTCTATCAACTCCTTGCGCTTCTTGGCGTTGACCCGCTGGCGGTCGAGTAGCTTGTGGGCCTGCACGGTGGAGAGCCGCTCGTCCCAATAGGCAATCGGCAGGGCGGTGGCCTCGGCTAGCCGCGCCCCGAACTCCCGCGCCTTGCCCGCCTCTATCCCTTCCTCCCCGCGCAGGCTGAGGGGCAAGCCGACCACAATCGCCCCCGCCTCTTGCTCGTGGGCGATACGCAGCAACGCTTCGATGTCCTTGTGCGGGCCGACCCGATTGTAGGTCAGCAGCGGGCGGGCCAGCCAACCCATTTCGTCGCTGATGGCAATCCCGATGCGTTTGCCACCGAGGTCAAGACAGAGGGTTCTCATAGTGATTTTAGTTTGTAAATGTATAACTTTGTGGGGCTAATCGTCGGGGTGGACGCACCGCTGGTGGGGGTGTTGATGGTGATGTTGTCGCGCGGCAGGGTGCCGTCGTCGTGTTCGCCTAGCACGAAGTTAATCTGCACCTTCGCCAGCGTGGGGTAGCGGGCCAATATCGCTTGACTAATCACCGCTTTGTCGTCGGTGACTTTGTGGCTGGCGATTATCTGGCGCACCCCCGCGATAGTATTCGGGTCTATCAGGTAGGTGGCGGTGGCCGAGGCGGAGGCGCGATAGATGTAGCCACCCTCGATTGGCTCAAGCTGCCCATCGTTGACCTTGATGCTGTTCTGGTCGAGGCTAACCCCATGCGCGTTGGTGATGCTCTGCTTCACCGCCGCGCTGGCGGCATTGCGAGCATCGTCGGGGCGGAAGGCGAAGGCGTGGGCGTGGCGAGATACGGTGACGGTCAGTTTGGCGGCATCATCGTTCACGTTGTGGTCGGCGACGACACTGGGGTCGCCATCCAGAGCAACGGTCTGGGTAATCAGGGTGCGCCCCGCTAGCTGGTTGTTGATTTCGTCGGGCACTCGCGCTTCCACCTTCTTGGTCAGCGCATCCTTCAGGTTGTCGAAGTCGGCCTGCGCGACGGTGGGTATCTTCTCCATGTAGCCGCCCGCCGCGTTGTCGGTGTTCTCGTACTTCACCCCCGCGATGTAACCGACGAGGGTGAAGGCGTTGACCCCAGTCGGCCCCGGCGTGGTCGCCTGCACCTTGACGTAAGTGGTGCCAATCACCCCCGCGAGTAGATTGCTGGCGGGAACCACGACCGCGTTGGGGAAGGCAAAGGTGGTGCCGCCCCCCCGCACCGTCGCCCCCGCCCCGATAGTTACCGACCCCTCGTTGGGGTTGACTATCTTCAGGGTGGTCACATCAGTGCCGCGCGGCTCCTCTCGGAAGCTGGTGGTGTCTACCGTCGCGGTCTCGGTCAGGGCGAGGGTGATGAGTTGGGCAGCCACCGGCGCGGCGGTGGCACTATCCGGCAGGGGGGTGAGGGTAGCGGTGAGGGTGCCGGTGGGGGCGAAGGCGACGGCGAGGCGCGACGAAGGGCTGGCCCGATATTCGGCGGCGGCATGGGGCAGGGGATTAAGGCCCGCGCTGCTGAGGGCAATCGGCACGCTGATGCTCTGGTTGACGGTGATGGTGCGGGGCACGAGGGTGACGGTGGCACGGGCGGGTACCACCGTTGGCTTGGCGATGGCAATTATCGCCCACGTGATGGCCCCAATACCGCCGATAATCAGCACAGCCAGCAGGGCAAACAAGGCCACCCGCGAGTTCTCGCGCTGGCGGCGCACCGTCTCGGCATCGCGGCGCAATCGTCCCGACCCGGTCAGGGTGGGGGCGTTTGCCACCGCCACCGCTGCCGCGCTCTTGTTCGTGCTAGGGGGTCGGGTAGCCACTTGCTCGCTGCTGGCGGCCACCGGCAGGTTGGCAAGGGTGTCGCTTTCTGAGTTAGTCTCGGCTATCCCCGCGCTGGTCTTGCTCTTAATCTTCAGCTTCATCGTGCCGGTGGCGGTGGTCACGCGGTCCGTATTGGCCGCCTCGTCGCGCGGCGGGGGGATGGGGCGGGAGCGGCGGGGAGCGGCGGCGGCGGCGGGCGGCGCGGCTTCACTGGCATAGGCGGACAATGGCGCATCCGCGTCAATATCGGCGCGGTTACTGACCAATCGCCCGCTGCTGGTCTTGCCCTTAACCTTCGGCTTGAGTGAGCCGGTGCTGGTGCGCTCCGCGGCGGTCATCTCCGGTGCCATGCTGGGGGAGGAGGCCGGGCGGGCCTCGCGTTCGCGGCGGGGTGGTGGCGGCTGGGTCGGCGCAGCGGACCCTAGCGTGCGGGAGCGGCGGCTGGGTTCGGGGGGGGGCGGGGCGGCAGGGGTAAGGGCAAGCTCCGCCTCATCGAAGTTCATCCCCGCAAGGTCGGGCGGCAAATCGGTGGGTCGCGGCAGGCTAGCCAACGTGGCCGCGATACGGCTGGGTTGCGATGGTGGGGTGGGGAGTGGTTCGGGGCTGGGCGCGGGCGGGGATGGCAGGTCGCTGCTGACGTTGAAGCTGAGGATTTTGGCGAGGCCGAAGCGGGTGCGGTCACGAGGGTCTACCGTGATGGTGAGCTTTAGGTTGGCCTTGCTCTCCAACTCGCGCAGCCGCTCAAAGTCGTCCAGCGTGGACGGCACCGCCGCGCCGGGCGGCACCACCAGATTGATGCTGCGGCTGTCTGCCGCCACCAATCGCTCCGCCAGCGTGTCTATGCTGTCGTTGGCCGCCACCTCGATGGTCACTGGCTGTTGTGACATCTGCTTACCCCCCTACCACGAGATTAAAGATTAAAGAAGAAACTTAAATGTTTGGTGATGTTAATCTTTCGTCTTTAATCTTTAATCTTTTCTCTGATGCTGTTGCTGACGGCGGCCAGCGCATCGCCGATTTTGCTGACATCCTTGCCGCCGCCGCTGGCGCGGTCGGGCCGCCCGCCGCCGTTAGCCCCCGCGATGATGCTCATCTCGCGCACGATGTCGCCCGCCTTCAGTCCCCGCGCTTGCAGGTCGGGGGTGACGATGACGAGGAAGCGGGGCTTGTCGTCCACTAGGGTGGCAAGGGCGACCACCCCGCTACCCAGCTTGTCGCGTACCGCGTCGCCCAGTTCGCCCAGCGCGGTATCGCTGCTGGCTTCGACCTGCGCGGCCAGCACCTTGATGCCGTTCACCTCTTGCACCTTGTCGAATAGCGAAGATGAGCCGCCGCTTGCCAGCTTGCGCTCTAGCTCGGCGATGCGCCGCTCCGCCTGCTTCAGCCTGCTGCTGACCTGCTCGGCGGTGGACAGCAACTGGTCGGGACGGGCTTGCAGCTTGCCAGCCACCTCTTGTAGGTTGGCGAGTTGCTGTGCAACGTATTCCTCCGCGCCCCGCCCGCTGACCGCCTCGATGCGCCGCATCCCGCTGCCTATGCTCTGTTCACTGATGATTCGCACGAACCCAACCTCGCCGGTGGCATGGCAGTGGGTGCCACCGCACAGTTCGCGGCTATAAGTGTCAATCAGCACCTCGCGCACGGTTGCGCCGTATTTCTCGTTGAACAGGGCAATCGCGCCGTCGGCAATCGCTTGCTCGTAGCTGCAATACTTGACCGCGACCGGAATGTCCATCCTGATATGCTGATTGACCTGCCGCTCCACCTCGCGCAACTCGTCGGGGCTGACTTGGGTGTAATGGTTGAAGTCGAAGCGCAGGTAGTCGGCCTCCACCAGTGAGCCGCGCTGGTAAAGATGGGGGCCGAGGACATCGCGTAGGGCTTGATGCAGCAGGTGGGTGGCGGTGTGGTTACGCATCACATCCTTGCGCCGCTGCTCTGGCACCACCGCCTGCACATGGTCGCCCACCCGCAACTCGCCAGTGAGCATCAGCCCGCGCATCACGTACACATCGCCGCCCCGCTTCTGGGTGTCCAGCACCGCAAAGGTAGCCCCGTCCGCGCCGTAGAGGAAGCCCCTATCGCCCACCTGTCCCCCCCGCTCGGCGTAGAAGGAGGTGCGGTCTAGCACGATTTCGTAGGCCAATTCAATGGTGGGCCGCTCCTTGGGGGGGATGTTCAGGTCTGGCTCGGCCACGTTCGCGCCCGCCAGCAATTCGGCCACCGCCGCCCCCTCGTGGATAATCGCCACCACCGTCGCCTCCGCCTCCAGCGTCTCGTAGCCGAGGAACTCGGTGGGGCGTAGCTCGAACTTCTCCGCGTAGTTGACCTTCTCCTTCTTCTCGACGAAGGTATTGCGGCCCTTACCGTGCGCCTTCTGCTCCTCCAGTGCCCGCTCGAAGCCCGGCTCGTCCAGCACCAGCCCCCGTTCGCGGCTCAGTTCGCCCAGCAAGTCGCGACTGAAGCCGAAGGTGTCGTACAGCTTGAAGGCCTCGTCGCCGGGGAATACCGTCTCGCCCATCTCGGCCAAGCGGTCGGCGATGTCCTCGTAGCGGTTTATCGCCGCCTCGATGGTACGCTTGTACAGGGTCTCCTCGCTGAGGATGACCTTCTTAATCACCGCGCGGTTGGTGACTAGCTCGTGGTAGTGGCCGCCCATCACCTCGATGACGCGGTCGGCAATCTCGCTGAGGAAGGGAGCATCGAAGCCCAGCTTGCGTCCAAAGCGCATCGCGCGGCGCATAATCTTACGTAGCACATAGTTGCGGGTGTCACTGCCCGGCACCACCCCATCGCTAATTAGGAAGGTCATGCAGCGGGCATGGTCGGCGATGACCCGATAGGGGACGAGGTTGGCCTGCATCTCCGCCTCGCTCTGCCGCGCCAACTCGCGGGTGCGCTGCATGATGGGCACGAACAGGTCGGTCTCATAGTTGCTGTTCACCCCTTGCAACACCATAGCGATGCGCTCTAGGCCCATGCCGGTGTCAATGTTCTTCTTCTCCAGCGGCAGGTAGGTGCCGTCAAGCTGGCGGTCAAACTGGGTGAACACGAGGTTCCAGATTTCAATCCAACGGCTCTCATCGTCCACATCCCACGTGGTATCGTCAGGGCGGGCAAGGTCGGGTCGCTTGTCGAAGAATATCTCCGAATTGGGGCCGCAAGGGCCAGTGTCGCCCACCTCCCAGAAGTTGGTCTTCTTGCCGAGGCGCACGATTTGGCTTTGGGGGAAGCCCGCAACGGATTGCCATAGCTCGGCGGCCTCATCATCATCCTCATAGATGGTGGGGCGCAGGCGGCTGGCAGGTATCTGATACACGTTGGTGAGCAAATCCCACGCCCACGTAATCGCGTCGTGCTTGAAGTAGTCGCCGAAGCTGAAGTTGCCCAGCATCTCGAAGAAGGTATTGTGGCGCAGCGAGTGGCCGACCTCCTCTAGGTCATTGTGCTTGCCGCCCGCGCGGACGCACTTCTGCGAGGTGGCCGCACGAGTGTAACCGCGCTGCTCCACGCCGAGGAACATATCCTTGAACTGCACCATCCCAGAGTTGGCGAACAGCAGGGTGGGGTCGTTGGCGGGCACCGGCGAAGACGAGGGTACCACTTGGTGGCCCCGCTCGCGGAAGTATTCGAGGAAGGAACTGCGGATGTCGCTGCTGTTCACGTGCCAATGCCTCCTGTACTCTGATTGTAAGCGAACTTCGATTTATTGTCAAGTAGATATGGCTGCCAGTACGCGAAGTTGTGCCCTATTATAACAAATGTGGCGGTTAGCGACAATGTAGGGGTTTCATCGGTGGGTGCGTTGACGTAATTCGCTCTTATCACCTTAGACACAAATTGACCGCCAAGTGTGTAATTCCTATGATATAATGGCATA
>JBBSEE010000015.1:0-13832 GCA_038239995.1 Chloroflexia bacterium
GCCACGACCTCGAACGGGTCGCGTTTTCCAAGCGGCACAAGGGCGAGTGGCCCGCCATCGTCACCAACATGGTGGCGCGCGGCGCCACCGCCACGCCCGATGAGGCGCAGAAGAACCCGGTGATGGGCATCCACGCCGATGATACCGCTGCCTACAACTTCCTCGGCTTCCTCTACTGGAAGAGCAACCAAATCGCGGCGGCCATACCGACGTTCGACAAGGTAACCAGCCTCAGCCCCAGCGACTATTACGTCCACCGTAACCTATCGGTACTTTACGGCCTGAACAAGCAGCCCGCCCCGCAACTGGCGGAGTTGGCGAAGTGCCGCGACATCCTCAACAGTGGGGCGGGGACATGGCAGAGCTTCTTCAGTTCGCAGGCCGACCATGACAACGAGCTAGCCACCGTCAACGCCACGATTAGCCAAGTGGAGAGTAGCAGCGGGCTGAAGGCTCCTGCCGCGCCGCCCACTGTACCAACGACCAATACACCTTAACCTCTGATATGAGTTACATCGTACAGTACCTAGTCATCTTCAGCGTCGCGCTGGTAGGGGCCTTGCTGGCGACACCGGGGGCGAAGTGGGTAGCCCATCGCCTCGGCGTGGTGGATATGCCCAACGCCCGCAAGATACACCTCAACCCCATCCCCCTGCTGGGCGGGCTGGCGATTTACATCGGCTTCATCGTGGCGGTGGCGGTGTTCGGCAACCTCGGTCGCGCCGCGGAGAATTACAGCCCATGGCAGGCGATTGGCATCCTCGTGGGCGCGACTATCGTGGCCCTGTTCGGGATGTGGGACGACAAGTATGGTCTGCGCCCCCGCGCCAAGCTGGTGGGGCAGGTGCTGGGGGCGTTGGCCTTGCTCGCCACCGGGGTGCGGATTGAGTTCCTGCACAACGACATCCTCGACTATGCCCTGACCATCTTCTGGGTGGTGGGCATCTGCAACGCCCTGAACCTAATGGACAACATGAACGGGCTGGCCGCCGGGGTAAGCGGCATCGCTAGCCTGTTCTTCTTCATCCTCGCGTGGCAGAACAATCAATACCTCGTCGCCCCGCTCTCGATTGCCCTGTTCGGCGCGTGCATCGGCTTCCTCCGCTTCAACTTCGGGCACACCGCCAGCATCTTCATGGGCGATACCGGCAGCCTGTTCCTCGGCTTCATGCTGGCGGCGGTGGGTATCAAGGTGCGCTTCCCCAACGCCCCCCTCGGCGACCATGTGACGTGGCTGATACCGATTATCGTGCTAGCGGTGCCGATATTCGACACCACGCTGGTGACTATCTCGCGGCTGCGGCGGCATATCTCGCCCGCGACCGCGGGCAAGGACCACTTCAGCCATCGCCTCGTCCGCCTCGGCATGAGCAGGCGGGAGGCGGTGATGTTCATCTACCTCGTCGCTAGCCTACTCGGTGTCGCCGCCCTCGTGCTGTATCAAACCGCCTCTCTGTGGCAAGCGGTGGCCGTGGCCGCGGTGGTGGCAATAGCCGGGCTGTACGGCCTGTGGCGGCTGGAGCAGGTGAACGTGGACGCGCCGCTGCCATGAGCCGAGCCAACCACCAGCTTAAAGCCATCTTCCTCGATGCCGGTTTCACCCTCATCCACCCCCAACCCTTGCCCCCTAGCATTGCGTCAATCGCCGCGCAGCATGGTATCAACGCCGATGTGGAACGGCTGACCGCCGCCCGCACCAAAGGTCAAGACTTCTTCCGCGTGCAACTGAGCGATGACCACGACATCTGGGCCTCGGAGGCGAAGATACGCAAGTTCTGGGACGGCTATTACACGATGATGCTGGAGCAGGGCAGCGATGAATTGCCCGCCGACAAGCTGGAACGCGCCCTCGAAGCGATTTACGAACTGTACAATACTCACCTCGGCTGGCAACTCTACCCCGAAGCACTGGACACGCTCGACACGCTAAAGCGGCGCGGCTATCGCATCGGTATCATCTCTGATTGGGGCGCAAGCCTCGCCCAACGCATCATGGGGCCACTCGGTGTGGCTGACCACTGCGATTTCATCATCTCCTCGGCGGCGATTGGTCTGTGCAAGCCTAGTGCCGCGCTGTTCAACCTCGCCCTCGGTCGCGCCGCCGTATCACCCGATGAGGCCATCATGGTGGGCGACAACTATCTGCTCGATGTGCTGGGCGCACGCGGCGCGGGCATCGAAGGTATCTTGCTCGACCGCTGGCAGCACTTTGCCGACCCCGCCATCCCCCCCCCCCATTTCCCCCGGATTAACGCCCTCGACGAACATCTGCCCCGGCTTTAATTACCCCCCATGCATTTACCTTGCCCTCGTGATATAATAAGTCATTATTTATGGATTGGGTGCGGTCAATCACCCTGCCATCCCGAAAGGAGCAGCGACGATGAGTGAGCAAGCGACGAACCAGCGAGGGGGTGGCAAGGGGCGAACCCCGCCCGCGACGATTAAGCGCAATGTGACTTATGGCGTGGCGGGGGGAGTGGAGTTGAAAATGGACATCCACCTGCCGCGCGGTGAACGGCCACAGCCCGCGCCGGTGGTGATGTACGTGCATGGCGGGGGCTGGGTGATTGGCGGCAAGCGGATATGGTGGGGTATCCGCTCGGTGTACCAACAACTGTTGGCACGGGGCTACGTGTTCGTCTCGGTCAACTATCGGCTGGCCTTTCAGCACCGTTGGCCCGCGCAGATTGAGGACGTGAAGTGCGCGGTGCGCTACCTACGGGCGCACGCGGCGGAGTACAATCTCGACCCGGAGCGCATCGGGGCGTGGGGCGACAGCGCGGGCGGGCATCTGGTCTCGCTGCTGGGACTGACCGACGCGGGGGCGGGGTTCGATACATCGGGTGGGCATGACCAGCAGTCCAGCAAGGTGCAGGCGGTGGTAGATATGTTCGGCCCCTCCGACCTCACCTATCTGCACGCCTATCCGGGGTTCAAGCGGATGCTGCGCTGGATGCTGGGCACGCTCGACCCCCTCAGCGTGCTACGCCAAGCCAGCCCGCTGCAATACGTGACCGCAGCCGCCGCGCCTTTCCTGATTGTACACGGGGAGAAGGACCCGATGGTGCCACCCCGCCAGTCGCGAATGCTGTACCAGCGACTGGTAGAGGTAGGCGCAGCGGCGCGGCTGGTGATGGTGCGGAACGTGACCCACGAACTGATACCCGTCGGCCTGCCGGTGCGTCCCACGCGGACAGAGATTGACTCCATGATAGTCGAGTTCTTCGAGCGTCATTTGTCAACGCCATTATGCCAGCGCGGTGAGCAGCCGGTCAATCTCCTCGGCGGTGTTGTACAGGTGGGGGGAGACACGCACGATGTCGTTGCGGGCGGCGACGATGATGCCGCGCTGCTGTAGCTGCTCGGCGAGTTGGTGATTGCTGCCCTGTCGCGGGCGGAAGCAGACGATGCCGCTGCGCTCGTGGTCGTGGTCGTGGGGGGAAGTGACCGTGTAGCCAAGCTGCTCTAGCCCGGCTATCAGGCGGGCGGTGAGGCTGAGGATGTGTTGGGCGACGGCGGCGCGGTCGAGGCTGGCGACGAATCGCTGCACCTGTGCCAGCGCGTGCGTTTCGAGGATGACCGGCGAGGCGGAGTCGAAGCGGCGGGCGGTGGGGTGTTGGTCGTGGGGGCGAATCACGAAGTTCATGTCATCGGTGACGCTCTTCCAGCTAAAGTTGGTGGTGGCGAGGGCGGAGCGTTCCAAGGCCGCTTGTCGCGCGTAGAAGATGCCCGCGCCATGCACCCCCATCAGCCACTTGTGGCTGCCGCAGGCGAGGAAGTCAATCCCCATCGCCTGCACGTCGAAGGGCAACGCCCCCAACCCCTGCATCGGGTCTACCACGAAGTATGCGCCGTGTTCGCGGCAGAGGCGGCCAATCGCGGCGAGGTCGTTACGGAAGCCGGTGGCGAACTCCACAAACCCGACCGCCACCACTCGTGTCCGCTCATCCATGGCGGCGGCAATGTCCGCGACCAGCACGCGCTGCTCACGCTGGGGCACGAGGCGGGTCTCCACACCAAGGCGGGCAAGGTTCATCCAGGGGTAGATGTTGGCGGGGAACTCGCCCGCGATGCCGACCACATTGTCGCCGCGCTGCCAGTTCAGGCCGTTGGCAATCAGGCTGAGGCCATCGCTGACGCTGCGAACGAAGGCGACCTCGGATGGGTCGGCGTTGATTAGCTGGGCGGCGACGGTGTGCGCGTCCTCGAAGCGGGCGAACCAATATTGGTCGCGCACCGACCCATGCGTGGCGTAATCGGTGAGGTACTCATCAATCGCGGCGATGACCGGCTGGCTAGGGGGGGTCATCGCCGCGTGATTCAGGTAGATGTAACGCTCAGTAATGGGGAACTGAGCGCGGATGGCGGTGAGGTTGTACATGGGAGTTTTGAGTTTTGAGTTTTGAGTTTTGATAGGAGTTACGCGGTTACGGGTAGATTTGTGCTTGGTGATGTAGGGGCGAATCGCATCCGCCCTGCTCAACTCCTATTATGAATTGGTGGATGAGCTATCGGGCGTTTTGCTGATGCCTAGCCAATTCTGCGCGTTGGCGTTTGGCATCGGCTTTGGCCTTCTTAGCGTAGCCCTGCGCCTGCTTCGCCAGCTTCTGGCTCTCTTTGGCGTACTTTTTGGCGAGGGCGGCATTGTCTTGGGCCTTGAGGAAGGGGCGGCGGATGTCGGCGAGGGCTTGCATGAAGGAGTAAGCGATGATGCCCAGCGCGGCAGCCACTAGCGCGGCCACCCCCCATGGCTGCACGTCGCCGAGGTCGCGCTCGGCAATCGCACGGTCGGGCAAGCTGGCACGGCGGCTGGCTTGCATACTCAGCCGCTTGATGCTGTTCCGCATACTGTTGATGTCGTTGTCCATGATTGACCCCTTCGGTTAGAATGTAGAAGGTAGAAGGTAGAATAAAGTGATGAGTGATGAGTGATGAGTGATGAATGGTAAATAATGAATGGCGAATGGTGAATGACGTAGGGGCGGGTTGCACGCGCCCCCCGTGCCGCACAGCAACGTTCATCGTGACTAATCACCGTGACGTAGGGGCGGGTTGCACTCGCCCCCGTGCCGCGCAGCAACGTTCATCGTGACTAATCACCGTGATGTAGGGGCGTGATAAATCACGCCCTGCTGAAGCGCATCAATGTTCATCGTCACTCCGCCGCGTGACCGTCATCAACGCTATCCGCTGGTGTGCTGCTCTGTTCGCTGGCCGCCTCGCCCGCGAACCAACCGTTGCGCCAGCCGTAGATGCCGAGGATGATGAAGCCGACCACAACTAGGCTGTCGGCCACGTTGAAGATGGGGAAGCGGAAGCTGCCCACCTTGAACAGGAACACGTCCACCACGTAATCTTGCCTTAGCCTATCCACGAGGTTGCCAGTCGCCCCGCCCAGAGCCATGCCGAGGCTGAGGCCGACCCAAAAGCTGGAGGCCACCCATGCGGGGCGGCGGAAGATGACGAACAGCATAGCTAGGATAATCGCGCTGCTGAAGATGGTGAACAGCCACGGTAGACCCCGAAGGAAGCTGAACGCCCCGCCGGTGTTCTCCGAGTAGGTAAAGGTGAACACCTCGCCGAAGATGGGTATCTCGCGCGGGTTAGTGGCGGCGTTGAGCTTGAAGGCACTGACCGCCAGCAGCTTGATGTACTGGTCGAGCATGAAGCCGAGCGCGGCGATAATCAGGGGTAGCAAGTTGAAGGCCATTGCCGATGCGTTGCGTTCGCGCTGGGGGAGGGCGTGGTAGAGGGTCGCCAGTTCCGCGTCGGATAGCTGCTCCAGCGCGGCGCGGCGGGCGCGTTCCTCGTCGCTGAGGGCCTCGTTCGGTTGTGGCTCGGTCGGTTCCTCGGTCACGATAATATATTCACCCCGGCAATACGGGCGCGATATGGCCCGCCGCTAAATTATTCCTCGTCTGCCCCGGCGGTTGCCATGCGGGGGCGAAGTTCCGCGTAGGTGGTGCGCTGGGCCTGTCGCTCCTTGGCCTCCTCGGCGGCCTGCTCATCAACGGTGAAGCGGGCGTAGGGGCGCACCAGCAGGCGTTCGCCGATTTGCTTGCCGCTCGCTTCGCTGATACCGTAGGTGCCGTTCTCCATCTTGTCAATGGCGTGTTCGACGAGGGCGAGCAGGCTCTCGTGATTGCGGCGCAGGGCCATATCCTTCTCCTGCTCCACCACCACATCGGCATCGTCGGCGATATGGTTGCTCAGGCCGCCGCGCTCGGAGACCAAATCGTCGCCCCCCTCGGTCATCTCGCTGTTCAGGTGGACGAGTTCAGTCTTCAACTGGTCGCGTTCTTTGACCAGCTTCTTGTACAGGGTAACAAGGGTATCTTCGTCGAGGCCGCTAACCGCTACGTTGCGGCTAGCGATGGCTCGGATGCGATCGTCGTTCATGGGTCTTGCTCCTCACATAAGGATAATAGCGATGGCGTGTGCGCCACCGCTGTGATGCGATATTATAGCACAACGTGTCAAGGGGGGCAAAGTTTCTTCGCGCCCTTTTCTGTTTGCCAAATCTGCGCCGCTGCTATAAAATGTAACTGCCCACAAACTACAACAAGGAGTTGAAAGATGAAAGGCTTTGACCAGTATGTAGATAGAGAGGCCACATGGGTTAAGCACAAGGTACTGAGCTTGTACCTAGAGAAGCTTGCCTACAAAATCGGTAGTTGGAGTAGCACGCTTACGTATGTTGATGGATTTGCTGGTCCTTGGATGGAGACTACCGACGACCTCTCTGATACATCTCCTTACATTGCTATCGAGGAGCTACGTAAGGCCGGAGGTGGACTGAAGAAGGCTAACCTACGTGTACCGACAGTTAGATGTCTATTTATCGAAAAAGATGTTGCAGCCTACCAGAAGCTAAGAAACTTCCTTACTACCGTTCATGATATTCAAACCAAAGCAATAAATGGTGAGTTTGAGCAGAACGTTGCAGAGGTGATTAGGTTCATAGGAAACAGTTTTGCCTTGTTCTTTATTGACCCGACGGGTTGGACAGGCTTTGGTATAAAGGCAATTGCCCCAGTGCTGAAGCATGAGCCGGGCGAAACGCTGATTAACTTCATGACTAAAGATATAATCCGCTTCGTTGACGTTGAAGATTCATCTACACGCGCGACATTCATAGATTTGTTCGGTGATGCTGATTACCAGCAACGTTGGCGGGGTTTGAGTAAAGCAGAACGCGAGGTAGCAATTGTGGATACCTACTCTGAACGTGTTAAAGATGCAGGTAACTTCAAGTATGTGGTAAACACCATTGTACTTCATCCACAGACTCAGCGTACCCACTTTCATCTGATATATGCTACCCGCCACATTGATGGGCTACGTACCTTTAGAAAGGTAGAGCGTGAGGCAATGGGGCAGCAAGGGTTGATTAGAGCAACCGCACAGGAACGAAAACGTATCGAGCGCACCCAACAGCCGAAACTATTGGAAGTTACCGAAGCTTCAAGGATTGATTATTTTAATGAGTTGAGGAGCAAGTATCATCAAGCAGCTAAACAGAAGATTAGGATGATGCTTGAGGTAGAGGGGAGGGTGAGATACGATGTGCTGGAAGAAGCAGCGATGCTGGAGCCGCTTACTTCTAGCAGTGACCTTGATGACTGGCTGGCTGAATGGGCGAAGCAACGTGTGATAAGACTTGAAGGCCTAAAGCCAAGAGAGCGTAAGCCCAAACCCGACGAGGGTCATTACGTGGTGTGGACAGGAACTGAGCAGATGGGGTTCTAGGTATATTCCCCATTACGTTGCCACCGTACCAGCTTACCCATCACCGGATTAAGCGCGTAGCAGGCGCAGGGCATTGCTTCGATAGTGCCTTCGCGCACCAGCGGCAGTAGCTCATCAGGGTTGCCCTTGCAAGGGGTAAGGTCAACGCCACGCAAGCCTCTAGCGTTCAGCTCATCTCGTAGCCAGCGATAGATAGTTGCCTGCTGCTCTACCTCGGGGCGGAACTTGCGGTCGGTAGCGGCGCGGGTGTTCACTCGCAGCTTATCACCATCGTCAGTATACGGTACGTTCGCCTCAGCAAATAGGGTACGTGCCTGCTCAGGGTAGAGACGGCCAATCTCGGCAGCAGTGGAAGGGGTAAAGCGGATAATATCAGCGGTAATACGCAGGCCACCATCATCATTATAATCCTTGAACAACTCGGCAATCCTGTCTAGCAGAGGTGGATATGCTTCCCGCTGCGACCAGATGATCGCCAGCCGGATTACCGGGCTGACCGCGCCTTTGGCTACGGCGTTCCGCAGCGACTCCAGCAGCACCTCGGCAGATGAGCCGTGAGGCGAAAGCCATTGACGCACTGGCTCTGGTGATAGGCTGATACCTACCTGCACCATACCATTATACTTCAGGTAATCGGGATATGCCTGCTTGGTGAGGAAGAATGGCATCACTCGCGCTTCTTCGCAAGCATCAATGATGTACTGTACCATGCTCCCTTCGCCATCCGGCGTGCTAAACCAGTGGTCGTATTCCACCATCCCGCTCGTCTCGCCAAAGTTAATCGGGTAACGGTACTTTGCACCCTGATAGCCCCACCTCTGTAGCTCGTCGCGCAAATCCTCCCAGTTCAGCGCAATATCCATGCTTTGGGTATAGGTCATCAGCAAATAGCAGAAGGGACACTCGACTGGACAGAAGCCAACCGCGACCGCAGCCCGAACAAACCCCTTCAGCGGCTTACCCGCTGGGTCGGTGCCTACCTTGCGCGTCCAAGTCGCGCAGGTGGTATCATGACCCCCGGTGAACGGGGCGATGAAATGCGGATTACCCTTGCCCCCACGCCGCGACAATACCAACAACTGCCGCTTAATCTCAAACATCTTTGCCGCTGGCTCAAGCTGCTGAAGGTAGCGAATCGCCGTGGCTGCCGCTTCGTTGTGGCCCTTCTGCCGCATCACCTCGATGCTGGCAACCCAATCTGGGTGCTTCTGCATCATCACTTGCCTGAACCACTCGGCCTTTGCTAGCTCGGCATCATCTTGTGCAAACAGCAGCAGGTGAGGTTTGTCCAGCACGACACTGGCGCGGTTCGCCAACACCCGACCCAAGCGTTTCATCGCCGCCTCGGAATAGAGCAAAGCAGCAGGGAAGGTTATCAGCTTGATGCGGGCAAGGCTGGTAAGGGCGCGGCTGCGTTCTTGTTCGTCAGTGGCAATCAGGGTAAGCGCAGGTAGTGGGGAACGCTTCTGCAAAAATGTAATCGGGCTACTGGCAACCATCCTTTTTCTCCTTGCGCTAAACCAGCCAATTTAGGACTCCTGTTCTGTATTATATCACGGATTATCAGTGTTGGCAATAGATTATGTTAACCCAACGGGATTGGCGATAAAAATAGGCGGTGCAGATTTCTCCGCATCGCCTGTTTCTTGCTTCAAAATCTTAGCTACTTGATAACTTCCGCCCCCCCCATATACGGCCTCAGCTTCTCTGGTATCAGCACTGCGCCGTCCGCTTGCTGATAGTTTTCGAGGATGGCGAGCAGGGTGCGACCCACCGCGAGGCCGCTGCCGTTCAGCATATGGGGGAAGCGCACCTTGCCGTTCGCGTCGCGGTAGCGGGTGTTGGAGCGGCGGGCTTGGAAGTCCTCCACGTTTGAGCAGGAGCTAATCTCGCGGTAGTTGTTCTGCCCCGGCAGCCACACTTCGAGGTCATAGGTCTTGGCCGAGGAGAAGGTAATGTCGCCGGTGCAGAGCAGCATCACGCGGTAGGGCAAGCCCAGTTCCTGCAACACCCGCTCGGCGTTGGCGGTGATGGTCTCGTGCATCGCGAGCGACTGCTCTGGCGTGGTGAAGGCGAACAGTTCCACCTTGCTGAATTGGTGCTGACGCAGGTAGCCACGCACATCTTGCCCGCTACTGCCCGACTCGCGGCGGAAGCAGGGGGTATAGGCGACCAGCTTCATCGGCAGGGTCGCTTCATCCATAATCTCGCCCATGTACATCGAAGCCAATGCCGACTCCGCCGTGGAGATGAGGTAGAGTTCGTCGCGCTTGTCGCTGTACAGGCCATCCTCGAACTTGGGCAACTGACCGTTGGCAATCATCGCCTGCTCAGTGATGAGGTAGGGCGGCCAGACCAGTTCGTAACCGTGTTCGCGGGTGTGCATATCAACCATAAAGTTGATGAGGGCAAGCTCAAGCTGCGCCCCCATCCCGCGCAGGATGGTGAAGCGGCTGCCCGACAGCTTGGCCGCCCGCTCGAAGTCCATGATACCGAGGCGGGGGCCGATGTCCCAGTGTGCCTGTGGCTCGAAATCGAACTTAGGCGGCTCGCCCCACGTTCGCAGCAGCAGGTTGTCGTCGCTGTTCGCCCCCTCCGGCACGTCGGGCATGGGGATGTTGGGGATACGCAGCAGCAGGTCGCGCTGGCGGGCCTCCACCTCGGCCACCTGCGGGTCAATCGCCTTGACCTGTTCGCCCACCTCGCGCGACTGGGCCTTAAGCCGTTCGCGCTCGTCGGCATCAGCGGCGCGGCCCACCTGTTTGGAGAGAGTGTTCACTTCCGCCTTCAGCCGGTCCGCCTCGGTAAGTAGTTCGCGCCGCCGCTTATCAAGTTCCAAGATTTCGTCAATCGGGGCCTCTTGATGGCGACGGCGCATTGCCGCGCGGACTAGCTCTGGGTTTTCTCGCAGCAACCTTATATCAAGCATCGGTACTCCTCGTAAAGCCGGGGACAAACTTCTCCCAGTCGGCGTTGGGGCTGGTGCGTAGATAGCGATACACCATATAGTAGACGTTGGTGCGCGGGGCGCGGGGTTCGTGGGCAAGGTGCATACTGGCCTCGGCCACGCTCTTGCCCCCCTTGCGGTGATTGCAACTGCGGCAGGCACTGACCAGATTCTCCCATGTGTGCGCTCCCCCCTTGCTCTTGGGGATGACGTGGTCGAGGGTGAGGTCGCGGGTGCGTAGCCCGCAATACTGGCAGGTGTAATCGTCGCGGATGAAGATTTCGCGGCGGCTGAGTTTGGCGCGAGGGGTGGGGCGGCGAATCATCGCGGCGAGGCGAATCACGCTAGGCGCGTGCCAATCGGTGGTCGCGCTGTGGATAATCTGATGGTTAAGCTCCAACACCTCCGCCTTGCCGTTGAACAGCAGCGTGAGGGCGCGACGCACGTTGCAGATGTTCAACGGCTCGTAGTTCTGGTTCAGCACCAGCACTGGCTCATCCAGATGTACGGTAACTCTCCCCATCATCGCTATCCTCGTTACCCTAGCGGCGAATCCCCCTATAAACGTAGCGGGCTGCCTTGCCCGCGCTTCTGACATATTTTACCATTTTACGCTGAAGATGACAAGGGCGATTTATCAGCCGGAAGTAGCATAAGTGGGGATTTGTGCAAGAACAGGTTGGCATAGCTCTTGCCTTGAATTGCTACTAAAACGCAAGCGATAGCCACATAGCGAAAGGAGAACGACATGGTGCAGCAGAATGCCGAACTTGTCCCCGGTGCAGTGGTAGAGACTAACGATGGTCGCTTGGGTCTGATTGAGCGGCTGGAGACGAAGAAGGGTCACAAGAAGCCAACCGGCGTATACGTCTGGCTGGGGCAGAGTGACCAGCCGACCCTCGTACCCATTAGTGAGATTAAAGCGGTACGCAGCGTGGAGGAGGTCAATCAACTAGCAACCCACCAACTGCCGGTGGAAGAAGGCAACCTCACCGCTGATGCAGCGGCGGCCACATCAGCCGCTACGGTCAGCAGCTTGACTGAGCGGACGGGAGATGCCCTCACCACCGATGCCGCCGCGTTGCTGGAGCGCGACGGCGAACTCCGTATCCCGCTGGCCGCCGAGCGGCTGAATATCGGTAAGCAAGTTGTCGAGTTGGGCGAACTTCGCATCCACAAGCGGGTCGAGCAGGTTGAGGAGGTGCAGCAGGTGCCCCTCACCCACGACGAACTGGTCGTAGAGCGGGTGGTGATGAACCAACCACTGTCCGCACCGCTGTCGCCCCACATCGAGGGGGACCAGCTCATCATCCCCATCATGAAGGAGGTGCTGGTAGTGCAGCGTCAACTGGTGCTGGTCGAGGAGGTACGGGTCAGTAAGCGTTACGTCACCGAGCAGCATGAGGTGCGTGAGCCGGTGCGCCGCGAACGGGTCGAGTTTGAGGATGCTAGCGGGCATGAGGTACAAGGTGTGAACGTCGGCGAAGCAAGTTCTATATTGCCACAATAAGCCTCCGCCAAGCATCTATATTATTGCTAGCCATTTTGAGCGAGTTTACGCACTACAGCGCGACAAAAACGCATTGATGGCACGCCGATTGCATAACTCATCACCGACCCTACTGAGGGCACTAACTGTCGGCCACCAAAGCGACTTGAGTGAGGGCAAGACGCACAACACGTAAAGGAGAAAACGACCATGTCTAACCTCGAAAACATCCAAGACGGAATGGAAGTGTATGCGGGCGACCAGATGATTGGCTACGTAGAAAGCGTCAAGAAGAACAAGATTAAGGTCAACGGTCAGGACATTCCGGACAGCGAGATTGCCCAAGTTGACCAGAACCGGGTCTACCTAGCGGGCACCGACTATGTGGTAGGCAACTACGCACAGGGTCAGTATGCCCAAGAGGGTGAGGTTCGCGTACCGATTGTGGAGGAGCGGCTGAACGTTGGCAAGCAGCAGGTGCAGCTTGGCGAGGTCGGCCTGAATAAGCGGGTAATCGAGGAGCAGCAGAACATCCCCGTCGAACTAATGCGCGAGGATGTCTACGTCGAGCAGCGGGCCACTGCCGAACGCCCGCTTGAGCCGGGTGAGATGGACCGCGTGTTCCAAGAAGAGACCATCCGCGTGCCCGTGATTGGCGAACAGGCGGTGGTGAGCAAGGAAGCAGTAGTTACCGGCGAGGCGGTGGTACGCAAGGAGCAACACACCGAGCAACAGCAGGTGACTGGCACCACCCGCCGCGTCGAGGTCACGGTGGACAAGAACTACGAGAAGCTGCGCTCCCGCTTCCAACAGGACTGGCAGCAGAACTATGCCACTAGCGGGCGCACTTGGGCGCAGGACGAGCCTTACTACCAGTACGGCTACGCTGCTGGCACCAACCCGCAGTTTCAGAGCGAGACTTGGCAGCAGGTCGAGCCAACCTTGCAGCAGAGCTACACCCAGCAGTATGGCGAAGACCCCCGCTGGGAGATGCTGCGCGAGGAAGTGCGGCAGGGCTTCGAGGGCGCACGCAGCAAATAATTCGCCAACTTACCCCTTCCGCAAGGAAGATGGTCACAAACGGGAGCAGCACGCTAAATGGTGCTGCTCCTTTTTATATTGCTATCTGGCAGCGCAGGGGCGGCTTGACTCTGCTATGGGGTGATGCTAAACTGTTGTTGTGGGAAAATAGGGCGGGTTAGGCAACGATGCTAACCCCGCAACTCGATGCAACGTAATTATTGTCGTGCAGCGACCAATCCAACTAGCGAAAGGAGTCCGCAGGTGGTGGGGAGCAGCAAGACCGGCGCAGCCGGTGCCAGCGGCGCAGTTGAGAGCAGCGTGCAGCCAACGTCCGCCCATGCCAGCAGCAGGGGCCGACACCACACTTCCGACCTCGCAACCTTTTCAACCCCCGGTTTGGACGTATACTTTCAGTCGGCCCGCACCGGTGTGGACGGTCAACTAACCGCCCGCTTGGTGGATTTCATAGACAAGGCCCAGCAGAGCATAGATTGTGCCATCTACGACCTACGCGATACCCACATTACCGCCGCCCTCGCCCGCGCCCTCGCCAACGGCAAGCAAATCCGCATTGCCTTCGACAACTCGGGACAACAGAAGGGCGGGGCCACGGTTGACCCC
>JBBSEE010000016.1:0-13642 GCA_038239995.1 Chloroflexia bacterium
CCCCACCCGCTCGACGATCGAACCGCTATCCCACAGCGAACCGTAGCCCCAGTCGCAGGCGATGTTCAGGGTGCTATCGCGCAGGGTGATGTCGTCGCAACTGTAGTTGCTCAGGTTCTTCACCGCGATGCTCTTGATGCGCTGCACCACCGTCTCCTTGCCGAGGTCGTCGCGGCAAAGCTGGCGCATCGCCGCGCTCATCTCGCCGAGGATGCGCGACTCGAAGTAGCCCAGCGCGTCGGCATCCTCGGCAAAGCTGTCCCAGTCCACTGCGTAGGTAATCTTGCTGCCGGTGATGCCTGCCAGTTCCTGCTCGTGCTTGGGCACCACCTCTTCCTTCAGTTGCTTGACCATCCGCTTTTCTTCGAGACCCATGACTGTACCCTCCTGTGTGTGATGTGATTTGGTGAGTGATATGGCCGGGGACTTAGCTACGGAGTGATGTCCGTAGTATCGTGGCCCACGCGCATTGCTTCACCGGGGGTTGCGCTGCTGGTGAGCAGGTCGCCGACGTGGCTGGGGCAATT
This sequence comes from Chloroflexia bacterium, assembly GCA_038239995.1. GTDB lineage: Bacteria > Chloroflexota > Chloroflexia > QHBQ01 > QHBQ01 > QHBQ01. Next base: position 528 of record JBBSEE010000016.1, read on the forward strand.
GCTTCGGGTTGAAAAAGACAACTGCACGTCACTTTGGTAGGTCAAGCGTCACCGGCTGGTCAACCTTGCTAAATGTAATGGTAAGGGCATAATCTGGTCGCGTCTTCTCCATACGCACGAAGAGGCTGGTTTGCTTACTTATCCATGCGTCGTAGGTGTCACCTTTCCATATTGCTTGGTAGTGGTTGCAGTCCTGGCCTTCCACCGTGTCGCTGCCCACCAGATTGTAGCTGACCTGGTCGCTGCCGAAGGAGTGCTGCAACAGGTTCTCCGGGTTCAGCACATCATCTCCCCCGCCAGTGCTAGGCGTGTAGTTAGATTCTTGCCATTTGCCGTCCACCTTGTGATACCACTTGTGGTTCGCTCGCGCCCATTGGCCGTTGTCAGTAGCGATATCCGAGTTACTGAGCGTGAGGTTAGCTAGCGGGACGGTTTTGTCGTGGGCATCCACGTCGCCCTCCGTGGTAGTGGTGCCGACATTCTTCGAGGTGCGCTGCCAGACCTGGACGAAGTGGAAGTAATGAAACCCGAAGGCCAAATTGCCGTAAGCCTCGTCGTAAGTGGCTGCATCGCCACCATTACTAGTGCTGCCGCTGGATGCGCTGGATTGCGTAGGGCTGGGGTTAGCGGCAGGAGCAGGGGCGGTGGTGGGGTTGCTGGCGGCGGGTGCGTTGTCGCCGCCGCAGCCAATCAGCATGGTGCTGACCAAGAGGATTGCAATTAGGATGCGGAACTTGCTGGGATTTGACATCTAAAACCTCCCTTTATACTTTCAGCGTGACGGGGGCTATCGCTGTACTTAACCGCCACATCGTTCAGGACTTTGGTGGTGGAGCTATGATAGCCGCGCCAATGAATGCGATTGTTCCTTATCGTTCTTTATGGGCAGCAGGGTGGACATAAGTCCACCCTGCCGAAGAAGGTAGCTACCGAAGCGTGACCATCACGGGGATGTAGCCGCTGTCGCTGTCGAGGCTACCCATCGCCTTGCCGATGACCGCGCCGAAAGCGGCCAGCTTGTCCTTGTCGCCCACGCGCATTGCTTCACCGCTAACCGCGCTGGTGGTGAGCAAGTCGCCGACGTGGATGGGGCCGTTGCTGGCGTTGACCTTGACCGCTTTGTACGCACCGAGCGTGACCACGCTCATGTATGCACCGGCGGGGATGACGGTGGCGGCGGTGTCGTAGCGGCCCTGCGCCTGCTTCGAGCCAGCGGCAGCATTGGCATCGCCGCTGCGCCACAGTTGGTCTACCACGCCGAGGACGGCGGTGTTGTACGCCTTGCCGCTGCTGGTGGCATTGGCAACTGGGATGGTGCCGAGGATGGCGGGTGCAGCATCAGCAGTGCCGAAAGCGACGACATCGCCGGGGTGGAGGTCGGCCCCGCTGTCGTTACGCATCAGGTCTACTACGTAGCCGGTCTTCGAGCCAGCAACGGTCAGGTTGCCATCAATTACAACATCGGCACCGCTGCCAGTGGCCCATATCCCACCGCGTATGACCGCCAATCCATAGGCGTTGAGTGGGTCGCCAGTATCGAACACGCCACCCGGAGCGTACCGGGAGTAGCCAAGGACACCGACGCTGTAGCTAGTACCCGTTGCCAAGCCTTGCAGGCCAGCACTGGGCTGACTATAGCCGGTGCCATTGCCGCTGGCTTCGGCTACAACGCCATTCCCGTTGAAATTAGAGTTAGTTGCATACAGCGGCGTGGCCGTGTGGGTGGAGTCAGAGGCGATACTAATGCCGGGTTTGGTGCGGGCGTTGTCCACATAGATGCTCATCAAGCCGCGCGTGACCGTGTTGTTGGGCAAATAGTAGGGAAGCGGAGGATTGCCACACGGACCCGCCGGTGGTTGCCCGCAGGTGTAGCCGCTAACCACACCCTTCGTGTAGAGGTCAGCGGTGAAGTTGTAGAAGAAACTGCCAACCGGCACATCTTGGAAGTATTGGGTGCTGCTCGGCTGGTTGGGCTTGTCTGCGCCGCCAGGCGCGGCTTGGCTGCCCCCGCTGAGGCCGAGAGTGAGGACGAACAGGGCGAGAAGCGTGATCATAGCCTTGCGGCTGGACGAACGGTTGACTAGGGTTTTCACGGTAGTGTTCCTTTCTTTGTATAACTGGTCGGATGTCGGGGGTTGGTCGCCGAGCGGGCGGGGCGGGTGCTTTGCGGCAGGGTAGCCAAGGCGTAGGACGAGGCAAATACATAACTTCTTGCCGATTTAATTATCGTAGGGTTAGCTGAAATAGGGAATAGGCAAAGGTGAGCAAAAAGGTGAGCAGCAGGTGAGCAATTGCGAAGTATGTTATAATTTAATCTAATATTTGGCCCAACAATCACAACTTGGGTGATGAAAAAAATATGCGAGACTTGGATAATTTCCGTAAGCGAATACAGTCCATCTATCGTGAGGCTGACCCTTTCCCCGACCATCATCGCCCTACCCAACGCGACCTGGCGGCGGCAATCGGCCTTGCCCGCGTCGAGTTGAACCGCCGTTTGAACGGTACTGCTAGGGTAAGCCTCAGTGCCGAGAATGTGCGGGCCATTGTGCGCGTGCTTACCGAATGGGGCGGGTTGCAGACGCAGGCGCAGGCGCATGAACTGCTGGAACTGGGTGGTAGCCCACCACTCAACGATGCAGCTTGGCAAGTGCCACCGCTCGACCGTCTCAGCCCGACCAGCGGCGCGACCACCCCACAGTACGCCGCGAACCAAGGCAACCTGCCTGCACCGCTGACCAGCTTTATCGGGCGTGAGCAGGAATTGGCTGAGGTCGAGGAGTTGCTGCGCGATACGCGGCTGCTGACCCTCACCGGCGTGGGTGGCATCGGCAAGACGCGGCTGGCACTGGAACTGGCGCAGCGGGTGCAGGGTCGCTACCCCAACGGAGTGTGGCTGGTACAGTTGGCGCAGATAGCCGACTCCGACTTGGTGGCACGAGCAATTGCCAGCGCACTAGGTTGCCGCGAGGAGCCGGGACGTAGCCTCAGCGATACCCTGATTGACTACCTGCGCCCGCGCCATACCCTGCTCATCCTCGACAACTGCGAGCATCTAATCGCGGCGGCAGCGCGGATTACCCAGACCCTGCTCAGGGGTTGCCCCCACTTGCAGATACTCGCCACCAGCCGCGAGGCAATGGCGATAATAGGTGAGACCAACTGGCAGGTGACGACGTTGGCGTTGCCGGGTGATGGCGTGGTGGTTGAAGCACTGATGAATTACTCAGCGGTAGAGTTGTTCGTGGTGCGAGCGAGGCAAGCGGTGCCACACTTCAGACTGGGCGCGACCACTGCCCCCGCTGTAGTGCAGATTTGCCACCAAATGGATGGCATTCCGCTGGCGATTGAACTGGCGGCCAGCAAGGTGCGCACCCTGACGGTAGGGCAGATTGCGCGGCGGCTGGATGACCGCTTGGGGCCGCCCGGTGCGGGCAACCGCTCTGCCGCCACCCGCCAGCAAACGCTACGCGCTTCGATTGAGTGGAGCTACGAGCTACTCAGCCCCATCGAGCAGACCCTGCTAAGGCGGCTGGCCGCCTTTGCCGGTGGCTGGACATTGGAAGCGGCAGAGGTGGTGTGTGCTGACGACGACTTGCCCGCAGCCGGGGTGCTGACCGTGCTAAGTGGGCTGGTGCAGAAGTCGCTGGTGATAACCGAGAGTGAAGCCGAGGAGATGCGCTATCAGATGCTGGAGACCATCCGCCAGTTCGCGGTGCAGCGGCTGGCAGAGAGCGGTGAGGAGAGCAAGGTGCGGCAGCGGCACGCGCAGTTGTTCCTGGCTCTGGCCGAGCAAGCGGTGCCTTCCCTTGCCAGCACTGACATCAAACGTTGGGCCAATCGCCTGCCACAGGAGGAGGATAATCTGCGGGCGGCGCTTACCTGGCTGCTCGACAGCGGTGATAGTCAGACCGCGTTGCGGATGGCTGGAATCTTGGGACACTACTGGCAGTTGCGGATGCGAACGCAAGAGGGAAGGCAGTGGCTGGAACGTACCCTCGCCGCAGCTGGCGAGAACGCTGCGCCGCTAGACCGCGCTAGGGCACTAAATTATTTGTCCTCAGCGGTACGCTCACAGGGCGATGCCGCTACTGCCCTTGAGTATAAGCTACAGGCACTCCACTTTGTTCAGTTGAGCGGTGAACCACTGATGACCGCGATAATCGTCTCCAACTTGGGTACACTGTATCACGAGGGTGGCGACTATCAGACGGCGCTACATTACTATCGCCAGGGATTGGAGTTGATGCAAGCCCAAAATAACAGGTGGCGGTCAGTAACTATAATGATGAATATAGGTGAACTACTGCAGCAGCAAGGTCATTTTGCCAAGGCAAAACAGGTTCTCGAACAAGCATTGACTCCAGAAGTATACGGTCCGGCTTATTATCTGGCACTTATCATGATGAATGAAGGCAAACTGGATGAAGCACTACAATTGATAGATACCGATATGACTTACGCGCTGATCAATCAGGATAATGTTTGGATGGCACGCTACTATGCCGCCAAAGGGGTGATTGCGGCGATGCAAGCTAGCCACACGGAGGCGACTAGGCTGATAGAAAAAGCTCTGGCACAGCAAGCTATCTCCGGGGCCAAGGATATACGACCGCTGGTACTTAGCCAAGGTGCGATTGTAGAACGATGGGCAGGACATTACGACATTGCCCTCCAGCACCTACTCGAAGCCCTCGCCATAGAGCAGCGGCAAGGCACACGACCCTACTATATCGGCCTCTGCCTTGAGGGGTTGGCGAACATTGCTGCAGCGGTGGACGATGGATTGACCGCAGCGCAACTGCTGGGTGCGGCAGAGGTGGTGGGCGAGAGCTTTGCGGCGGTCCGCCCTTTCAGCTTCAGTGCGGACTACCAGCGCACGATGGAAGCGATACACAGCCAGCTTGACGACCAGCAAATTCGCACCGCATGGCAAGCAGGGCGGCAGATGAGTACGGAAGAAGCAACTCTATTCGTAAGTCGTATTCTCCAGACAGCAACGCGAGCAGCCTGAAGCAAATTGGTAAGTTACCCGCGCGTAATCGCCGCGTTGGGCTGGTAGCAAGGATAGACCGCGCTATTGTTGGAGCAAGTGGCTGGGTCGAAGCCGTTGAGGATGCCCGCGTAGAAGCCCACCTCGATGTAGGTGTAGGCGAAGTAGTTGGGCGGCACGTCGGTGAAGTCAGGGATAGTTGGCGTGTAGGGCGCACTCCCAAAGCCTTTATATCATTGCGCCCGCTGGGGCATCTTGATAGATATGCGGAGCAAACTGGCGGATGTCGCTCGCCGCAGGAGGTGTACTGTGAGGGAGTTTGTGAGGGCTGCCCTTTACACAACCTTTGCTTGACATTGGCAAGCAATGTTATTATAGTACCTCTGCAGCGCAAGTCGCGGCGGCTTTGCTTAATCGCCACGTTCAATCAGCATCAGCCAAAGGAGAAATAAAAAGTGAAACAGGTAAGCAGGTTTTGGGCAGCGTGTGCGCTATTTGTATTGGTGAGCAGTCTCGCGGCCTGCGGAGGGGCTAACCCCACGGCTACACCGCCGCCCCCCACCCCCGTCCCCCCAACCGCGACTACGGCATCGCGCGGAGAGGTTGCCCCCACCTTGGAGGCCACCCCCCTTGAGGCGATGACCCCCACCAACGTGGCCGCGGGGGGCGAGGCCAGTCCCACCAGCGTAGCCGCGGGGGGCGAGGCCAGCCCCACCAACGTGGCCGCGGGGGGCGAGGCCAGCCCCACCAGCGCGGCAGCGGGGGGTGAGGCCAGCCCCACTGCGGGGGCGACGAGTGCGGCTGACCTCGGCTTCCGCGCCAAGCCCAACGGTTTCAGCTTCCCCAATTACAGCGGCGACTACCCCAACACACCCGCCACCCTTACCCTCGATGCGGTGCGTAAGATGTTCGGCGATGCAGCGGTCTGCGCCAGCGTCAGTGGCGATACCTGCACCCCGAAGCAGGATGCGGCCCTGTGGATGGACCAGCAGAACAAGGGTATCAATGGTGGCAGTTGTGAGGGCTTTGCGGTCGCCAGCCTGCGGATGTTCAAGGGGCAAATCAAGCCCGCCGACTTCGACCCCAACGCGGCGGTCGCCTTCGACCTCAAACTGGAGGGCAACGCCAAGCTCCGCAGCCAGATTGCCGCCGACTGGGCCTTGCAGAATATCGAGCCGGTCTCCTCGTTTGGGGCGCAGACCCGCACCAAGACCCCCGCTCAGATACTCGAGCTGCTCATCGCCGCCCTCGCCAACCCCGCGGGTGACCAGTATACCCTCGGCATCTGGCACGGTAAGGAGGGCCATGCGGTGGTGCCCTACTCGGCGGAAGACAAGGGCAATGGCCTATTCTGGCTGCACGTCTACGACAACAACTACCCCGGCGACGACAAGTATGTGGAGATTGACCGCAACGCCAACACGTGGAAGTACGCGCTGGCGGCGGTCAATCCGGCGGCTGACCCTTCACCGTGGGGTGGGGGGGTAGGCGGCGACCCCATGGACTTGACTAGCCTCTCAGTGCGCGACGGCAACCTAGTCTGCCCCTGGTGCGGGTCTGCTGGGGGCGGGCTGCTGCTCCAGCCCAATGGCGGGCAATCGCGCCAAGTTTGGCTCGACGGCAAGGCTGATGCGCTGATTACCGATGCAGTGGGTCACAAACTCGGCTATGAAAACGGCAAGTTCGTCAACGACATTCCCGGCGCATACTACACGCTGATAAAGGGCGATGCCCTCGTTGCCAACCACGAGCCAATCTACTACCTGCCTGAAGGAAGCGACTACAGCATTGACATCACCGGCACCAACCTGAGTGGGTCGGACACCGAGGAACTCGCCCTCTTTGGGCAAGGCATGGCCGCCGATGTGACCAACATCAAGCTGGACAAGGGTGTGGATAACCAACTCAGCCTCACCGGCCAGAAGCTCGACTTCAAGGCGGGCGCAGTGGAATCCCCCGACATCAAGCTGGCGATGGAGATGGGCGGCAAGAGCTACGAAGTGGACATCAATGGCCTCGCGGCCCAGAGCGGCCAAGACATTAGCGTGAGCATGGACCAGACTACTGGCAAGCTGGCGATGACAGACAGTGCCAACACCGCCGAGCAATACAACCTGACCGTCACTGAGGAAGATGCCAGCGGCAACCACACCTTCAAGCACGACGGCGTAGACCTCGCGGCGGGCAACACAGACTATGTGGACTTTGGCGCGTGGGATGAGCAAGGTGCCTTGAAGGTCGAGGTGGATGCGGGCAGCAACGGCTCCATTGACCAGACCCTAGACGAGCCGAACCAGCCGTAGGTAACCGGCAATTTAATAGCGACGATAAGTAGACGGGGCGCACTTTCGTGCGCCCTTGTTTGCATCTGATACCAATTGGTCGGGCCGATGGTGTATTTATGTAGGGACGAGCGCAGCCCGGCCCGACGAATTGGTATCTGAAAAAGACCGCGCTGCACTCGCGGGGTTGCAAGGATGTTGTATAATATCGCTATTACCCCCAACGTAGGTAAAATCCCGACGATAATGTAAGCGAGTGTGAACTAATGGCCGACCTTGATAACTTCCGCAAGCGGGTACAGGAGTTGTGCCGTCGCAGCAGCCCCTACGAGGGACGACGGGCGACCCAGCGCGACCTTGCCGATGCAGTCGGCCTCAGTGCCAGCGAGTTGAGCAGCAGGCTGAACGGCAGTAGCGGGGCGCATCTCGCCCCCCGCGACGTGCGGGCGGTGGTGCGGGCACTGGCCGAATGGGGCGCAATCCAAACCCAAGCCGAGGCGGGGGAGTTGCTGGCGATGATGGATTGCCCCAGCTTCAGCGCGGCGGAGTGGGCGGCACCCCCGCTCGACCTCCTCACCGCCCCTGCCCCGCCGCCCCCGTTGCCTACGCCACCAACACCCCCAGCCCCTAGTCTCCACTCACTACCCACTACCAACCTACCCGCCCCGCTGTCCAGCTTCATTGGCCGCGAGCGCGAGTTGGCGACGGCGGAAGCTAACCTTGCGGATAATCGCCTGCTCACCCTCGTGGGGGCGGGCGGCACCGGCAAGACCCGATTGGCGGTCGAAGTGGCGCGGCGGATGCTGATTCGTTATCGCGAAGTCTGGCTGGTAGAGCTTGCTAGCCTACGCGACCCCGACCTACTACCCCAAGCGATTGCCAACACGGTGGGGGTGAGGGAACAGCCGGGCGAGACGTTGACCGATACCTTGTTGGCTGCTTTGCATGGTCGGGATATGTTGCTGGTGGTGGACAACTGCGAACACCTTGTCGCCGCGGTGGCTAATCTGACCCATCGGCTATTGCGGGGCTGCCCCTATTTGCGCGTGCTAGCCACCAGCCGCGAACGGCTGCGGGTGGCGGGCGAGGTGGTGATGACTGTGCCCCCGCTTGGACTGCCCAGCGACTCCAGCGTAAGCATGGAAGAGCTAATGCGTTACGAGGCACCCCACCTGTTCATCACGCGGGCACAGGCGGTGGCCCCCGGCTTCCAGCCATCAGACACCCACGTGGCCGCGGTAGCCGAAGTTTGCCGCCGCCTCGACGGTATCCCCCTTGCCATCGAACTGGCGGCGGCGCGGGTGCGGGTATTGAGCGTGGAAAGCATCGCGGCGCGGTTGAGTGACAGCTTCCAACTGCTCACCGGCGGTGAACGTACCGCCCTGCCCCACCAGCAAACCCTTGCCGCGCTGATTGATTGGAGCTACGGGTTGCTCGACGATGCGGAGCGGCGGCTACTACGCTGGCTATCGGTGTTCGCCACCCCCTTCCCTTTCTCCGCAGTGGAGGCGGTCTGCGCCCCCCTCGGTGATAGCTACACTCTCGTCGAACTGCTCACCCAGTTGGTGGACAAGTCGCTGCTCATCGCTGTGCCGAGTGGCGATGAGGTGTGCTATCGGATGTTGGAGACGATTCGCAGCTACGCCGCCACCAAGCTGGTAGACAGTGGGGAGGCGGACGCGGCCTGCCACCAGCATCTTGCCTATTGCTGCGCCCTTGCCGAGGCCGCCGAGCCGCTGCTGACCGGCGCAGAGCAGGCCACGTGGCTGAACCGACTGGAGCAGCAGCACGAGGATATTCGCGCCGCGCTCCGCTATGCCATCGAGCGGGACAATGGGAATGCCGCAGTGCGTCTAGCGGGGTCGCTATGGCGGTTCTGGCTGGCGCATGGGCATCTCAGCGAGGGCCGCAAGTGGCTGGAACAGGTGTTGAAGCTAGATAGTGCCGATATATCGCTAAGAGCGAAGGCCCTGAACGGGTGTGGCAACCTTGCCCTCTATCAGGGTGACTACACCGCCGCCCGCCCCCTCTACCAAGCCGCACTGGACTTGCGCCGCCAGTTGGGCGACCAGCAGGGGGTGGCGAGCAGCATCGCTAACCTCGGCGTGGTGGCGATGAATCAGGGCGACTACGCCGCTGCCCGCGCCCTCTATCAAGAGGGGCTGGCGATTGACCGTCAACTGGGCGACAATTGGGGTATCGCCCGTTCGCTCAACAACCTCGGCATCATTGCCCGCCTCGAAGCCGACTATATGGCCGCCCGCGCCCTCTATAAGGAGAGCCTTGCCACCTTCCAGCAACTGAGCGACACCCGCGACATTGCCCACATCCTCACCGATCTCGGCGGGATTGACATCATCGCGGGCGATTACGCCTTGGCCGCCACCGCCCTCCGTGACGCGGCCACCATGTTCGAGCAGTTGGGCGAAAAGGAGGGTAGTGCCGACGTGCTGACCGCGCAGGGCCAACTTGCCTATCGACAGGGCGACTACCCCACCGCCCGTCGCCTGCTGGCCGCCAGCCTTGAGTTGCGCCGCGAGTTGGGCGACCGGCAAGGGGTTGCCTATTCGCTGGAGGGCTTTGCGGGCTTGGCGGTGGCTAAAGGCGAACTGGCCCGCGCTACCAGCCTGTATGCCGCCGCCACCGCCCTGCGCGACCAACTCGGCGCACCCCTTCCCCCCGGCGAACGCATCGGCTATGACCATGACCTTGCCACCTGTCGCGCCACCTTGCCCCCCGCCCAGTTCGCCACTGCGTGGCAAGACGGTCTCGCTCTCGATTGGGAGCAAGCGGCGGATATAGCTTTGAGTTTTGAGTTTTGAGTTTTGAGTTTTGATGGGAGTTACGCAGTTGCGTCTGGATCATGACGGTTGACGTAGGGGCGAATCGCATCCGCCCTGTCCAACTGCGTAACTCCTATTTTGAGTTTGGCTGCTGCTCCTTTGTCTCCTCTGCCGCCCCCGGCTCCCTCTTACGCTTCCTTTTCAGTGCCAAGATAATCACCCTAACAAACTGCCAATCAAAGCCGAACAAACCCGAACGTTTTCTCCGCGCCCCGACGTACAATAGCCCCAGTTAGCAGGTTATCGCGTCGCCCGAAAGGAGAACAACTATGTGCTACCCCCTGATTTTACCCCACCCCCGCCCCAGTGGCAGAAGCAACCGTTGTGACGAACCCCCATTGGCGCACCACATGCGCCGCAAATGCTTAGAAGGAGCGCACGAATGTCTACCCCCATCACCCCTCGACCGAGCCGCCGCCGCTTTCGCCTCATCAGCCTGATAGTCAGCGCGGCGATGCTCATCACCTTGATTATCCCGATGCTCGACCTCAGCCCGCAGTTGGGCAGCGGCCAAACCAGCGGGCCAACCAGCCAGATTGCCAATCCACCCAGTGGCAACCAGCTTACTGCCAGCCAGCACGCCCCGGCGGCGGATAGCCTCGCCGCGCAGTCGCTCCGCTTCGAGCCGAACCTCGGCCAAGCCGACCCGGCGGTGCGCTACCTCGCGCGGGGCAACGGCTACGCCCTCTACCTTACCGACAACGAGGCGGTGCTGGCCCTTGCCCAGTCTAAACCAGCAAAGAGCAAGTCGCCCGCCCCCGTCTCGGTACTACGCTATCAATTGCGCGGCGCGAACCCCCACCCCCAAGTATCCGCCCTGCAAATGCTGCCGGGGCGCAGCAACTACCTGTTGGGCAATGACCCCGCCAAGTGGCACACCGATGTGCCCGGCTATGGCCGCGTGGTGCAGCAGAGCGTCTACCCCGGCGTGGACATGGCATGGTACGGCGGCAGCAGTGGGCTGGAGTACGACTTCATCGTCGCCCCTGGCGCATCCCCCGACCGCATAAAGCTAGGGGTGGTGGGCGCAGAGCGGCTGGAGGTGCAAGCCGGTAATCTGCTAATCCACACCGCGACGGGCACGATTAGCCAGCCCGCCCCCCACATCTACCAAGACGGCCCCAACGGGCGGCGCGACATCGCTGGTGGCTACCAGCTAGTCGGCGACCGCGAGTTCAGCTTCAATCTCGCCAGCTACGACCGCAGCCAAGCGTTGGTGATTGACCCCATCTTCATGGCCTACTCCACCTACCTCGGCGGTGAAAGCGGCGAATCGGGGCAGGGGGTCGCGGTAGACGTACAGGGCTTCACCTATGTGACCGGCTACACCTTCTCGGCGGGCTTCCCCATCTTCACCCCCTTGCAGCCCAACCAGCCCGGCACCGATGCTTTCGTCACCAAGCTGAACACCAACCTTGCTGGCCCCGCCTCGCTCATCTACTCCACCTACCTCGGTGGCGATGCGGAGGATTATGGCTATGCGATTGCGGTGGACGGGCAAGGCACCGCCTACGTCACTGGCTCCACCACCTCGCCCAACTTCCCGCTGATGAACCCGCTGATGGGCTTCACCGGCAGCCAAGATGCGTTCGTCACTCGCCTCGGCCCCGCTGGCAACGCGCTCATCTATTCCACCTACCTCGGCGGCAGCAACACCGACACCGGCTACGGCATCGCCGCAGACAACGCGAACCATGCCTATGTTACCGGCTCGACCGCCTCGACCAACTTCCCCATCTTCAGCTTCTTCCAGCCTGACCAGCCCGGCATTGATGCTTTCGTCACCAAACTGGACACCTCTCTCGCCGGGCCGCCCTCGCTGATCTACTCCACCTACCTCGGTGGCAACGGCGACGATACCGGCTACGCGATTGCGATTGACCCTAGCGGCAACGCCTACATCACCGGCGACACCTACTCGGTTAACTACCCCACCCTCAACCAGTTCCAACTTGACCAGCCCACCCTAGATGCGTTCGTCACCCGCCTCAATCCCTTCGGCAACGCGCTGATATATTCCACTTACGTGGGCGGCAGCGCAGAAGATAGCGGCTATGGTATCGCGGTGGACGCGCAGGGCAATGCCTACATTACCGGCGCGACCGCCTCGCCCAACTGGCCGCTGCTCAACCAATATCAGAACGACCAGCCCAGCACCGACGCGCTGCTCGCCAAGTTCAACACCAACCTCGCAGGCCCCGCCTCGCTGCTCTACTCCACCTACCTCGGCGGCAGTTACTACGACTATGGCCGCGCGATTGCGATTGACTCCAATGGCCGCGCTTACATCACTGGCGAAACCTACTCGCCCGACTTCCCCATCTTCAACCAGTTCCAGACCGACCAACCCAGCATTGATGCCTTCGTAGCCACCTTCAACCCGGCACTAGCGGGGGCGGCTTCGCTTCTGGCCTCTACCTACCTCGGCGGCAACAACGAGGACTACGGCTATGGCATTGCGGTGGACGCAAATCGCTGCACCCACGTCACCGGCCACACCTTCTCGCCCGATTTCCCCATCCTCAATCAGTTCCAGACCGACCAGCCGGGCGATGATGCCTTCGTCACCAAGCTCTGCCCCGGCCAAACCCAATTCACCCCTACCCCCACCCCGACCCAGTGTAGCTCCGGGCAGTGCATGACCGACACGCCCACCGCCACCCCCACCTGTCGCCCCGGTCTGCAATGCGGCACTGATACCCCCACCGCTACGCCCACCTCGTGTGGCCCACTGGGGTGCGCGACCGACACCCCCACCGCCACCCCCACCTGTCATCCGGGCCTGCAATGCGGCACTGACACGCCGACGGCAACCCCGACTAGCTGTCCGGTGCCGCCGGGTTGTAGCACCGACACACCCACCCCAACCGACACGCCGCGGCCAGCTACCAACACCGCTACCCCGACCGACACGCCGCGTCCGCCTACTAGCACGGCCACCCCGACCGACACGCCGCGTCCGCCTACTAGCACGGCCACCCCGACCGACACGCCGCG
>JBBSEE010000017.1:0-13489 GCA_038239995.1 Chloroflexia bacterium
CAATGGAACTATAATTGCTGAGATGATAGCTGCGGGAGGTTACATTGCCCTATACGATTCGGTACTCGGCAGCCGCGGAACGACATTTGAATAACTTGACCGCGAGAGTAAGAGCGAATGTTCGGGCCGCAATCAAACAACGACTAGCTTATCAGCCACTGGAAACCTCGGCAAATCGCAAAAGTCTCAAGCCCGACCCTGATTACCCCTTCGTTTATTGGGAGCTTCGGCTTGGAGATATTAGGGTGTTCTACCGCGTAGAGGATGAAATGCTGATAGTCGTGGTCATTGCTGTTGGCTCCAAAGATAGAGAGCGTGTGTACATAGATAGAGAGGTTGTTCCTTCAACTCAGCTAATTGAACTATTGACGGAGATGGAATAGGGTGAACTAGAGGATATTGCCATGAAAACGCTAGAGACGACAAACCTTCGTATCCATGATAACGGCCACGCTCAGACAGATGCTAACGCTCCTGCTGCGGGGTGGGAAGCGCGTGAGCTTGGTCAGAACCGTAGCTTCATCAATATCATGTCGGAAATAGAACGGCAGATAGGGCAAGCAGGCACTATTCCTGATGAAGCAATGCGACAGCGTTTGCATCTCCCGTCCTATCAGCAGTGGTATGAGCGGCCTGCGCATGTGCGTAAATATTGGCACACTTCAAGGCCGACGCGGATGCTTTATCGCGAACCGTATCGTAGTCAGATGTTCCCCGCGGTTAGCACCGCGCTCAAACGAGTGCGACGCGGGCGGGCCGGTCGGGGTTAGGATAAGAAAAAGGAGCGCATCTTACGATGCGCCCCCACTCATGGTTGATGGTTGATGGCTCGTCGCTCTACTGCATGGTGGCGTTAGCCTTGTCCTGCGCGTCCTTCATCGCGTCCGCCGCGCTCTGGGTGCCCTTAGCCACGTTGGTAATCTTCTCTTGCAAGATGTCGCGCACCTGCTGGTAGCTGCCCACCTTCGGCTCGGAGGCGGTGGCTAGCGGCAGCACGTTGGAGAATACCGCCTTGGCGCGAGGGTTGGTGGAGTACAGGGTCTTGAGCGACTCGATGTCCGCGGCGGACTTACGCAGCGGCATATAGCCACTCACGCTCGCCCACTTAGCGGTCTGCTCCTTAGCGGTGAACCACTTGATGAACTCCCACGCCGCCTTCTGTCGCGCCTCGGTGGTCTTGTACATGATGATGTTGCCGCCATACAGGGTAGTGACCGGGCTGACCCCATCGCCATGCGGCAGCACGGTCGCGCTCCAATCGAAGTCGGAGCCGGGCACTGGGGTCTTGTTCTCCATCGGGTAGTAGCTGGGGATGAAGCTGTAGGCGGTGCTGCTCTCTAGGATGAAGCCGACCTTCTTCTTGGCGAAGTCCTGCTCATTCTCGAACTTGCCGGGGTTGGTCATCAGGAAGTAGCCGCCCTTGACCCCGTCGCCCAGCAACTGCATCGCCGCCACTCCCTGCGGGCTGCTGAACACAAACTGGGTGTTGTCCGCGTTCATCATCTGGCCGCCGAAGGCGTAAATCATCCCTACCAGCATCGAAGGCTCGTTCTGGAACTCGAAGCCGTAGTAGTCGGAGCCGAGGGCGCGGATGGCCTTGCTATCATCCACGAACTCAGCCCATGTTGCGGGCGGGGCAGTCTTGTTGATCTTCTTCAGCAGGTCATTGTTGTACCACATGGTCAGGGTACTCTTGGTAAAGGGGAAGCTGTACATCTTGTTGCCGTAGGCGGGGTATTGATTGGTGGAGATGAACTGGGGGAAGATGTCCGCCTTGTCGTCGGCAGTGAGGCCGGTAGCGGGGTCGTTGATGTAGCTGTCCAGCGGTACCACCACATCCGACTTGATGAGGCCGGGTAGCCAGTTCTCGTAGCCAACCGTGAGGTCGGGCAGGTCGCCGCCCGCCGCTGCCGCCTGCGCCGCCTTGAGCAGGTCGGTGTATCCACCCTTGTACTCTGGCTGCACGAACACGTCGGAGTGGGTCTTGTTGAAGTCGGCAATCATCCCGTTCAGGGCGGCGGCGTTGGTGCGGGTCTGGGTGTGCCAGAAGGTAATCTTGGTCGCACTTGCGCTCGGCGTACCCACATTCGCAGGCGTAACCGTCGGGGTGGGGCCAGCGGGGGTGCTAACCGGGGTGGTGCCAGTCATCACCGCGCCGGGGGTGCCCATCATTTCAGTGCCGGTCATGGTGGTGCCGGGGGTGCCCATCATCTGGGTGCCGGTCATGGTGGTGCCGGGGGTGCCCATCATCTGGGTGCCGGTCATGATGGTGCCGGGGGTGCCCATCATTTCAGTGCCGGTCATGGTGGTGCCGGGGGTGCCCATCATTTCAGTGCCGGTCATCACTGCGCCGGGGGTGCCCATCATTTCAGTGCCGGTCATCATTGTGCCGGGGGTGGCGGTCATCGCCATCATCTGGGTGCTGGTCATCACCATGCCGGGGGTGGCGGTCATCGCCATCGCCGCGGTGGGGGTGCCAGCCGCGACAGCCGCGGTGGGGGTGCCAGCCGCAGGCAGGGGGGTGTTGGTCGGGGTGCTGCCGCCACACGCGGCCAGCAGCGGCAACAGCAGGGCCATCGCCGCAATTGCCTGTAGTTTATTACTTACCTTCACGGTATATTTCCTCCTTGGTGGATGTTTTTCCATATATAACGTTTGCCCGTTACGTTTACCTGCATCAGTTCAGTTGTTGGCCTCACCCCCCTTCCTTGCGATTTTGGATTTTGGATTTTGGATTTTAGATTTTGGATTGTTGGGCAGCGTGTCCGACCAGTAAGTGCAACCCGCCCCTACCGCATTCACCATTCACCATTTACCATTTACCATTTACCACTCATCACTCATCACTCATCACTCATCACTACCCCTTAATTCCGGAGGCGGCGATGCCCTCGACGAACTGTTTCTGGGCGAAGAAGTAGATGATGATGATGGGCAGCACGGTGAAGGCGCAGGCGGCCATCAGCAGGTTGTAGTCTATACCATGTTCGCCATTGACGAACTCGCTCAGTCCCCGTTGCAGCACCGACATATTCGGGCTCTTCGTCACGATTAGCGGCCAGAATAGCGAGTTCCAACTGGCGATGAAGGTGGCTAGCCCGGCGGTAATCAGCGCAGGCTTGGAGAGGGGCAGCACGAACTGCCAGAGGAAGCGGAAGCGGGTGCAGCCGTCCAGTTGGGCCGCCTCATACATCTCGTTCGGGATCGCGCGGAAGAACTGACGCAGCAGGAAGATGCTGAACGGGCTGGCAATCCATGGCAATATCAGCCCCGCATAGTTGTCGTACCAACCAAGGTTCTTCACAATCACGAAGTTGGGGATGTAGGTGGCCTCGTGCGGTATCATCATGGTGGATAGCACCAGCACGAACAGCACCGCACTGCCCTTGAAGTCAATCTTGGCAAAGGCATAGGCGGCGAATATCGAGGTAAGCAGCACGCCAGCGGTGGTGCCGACGGCTACGATGATAGTGTTCAGGAAATAGGTGCCGAAGGGGGCGGCGTTCCATGCGTCGGCATAGTTCTCAAAGTGCCATCCGTTAGGGACGAACAGGCCGAGCAAATCACCGAAGCTCTTGGCGGGGGGGAAGGAGGAAGCATCGCCGTAGCTCTTCAGCGATGTTACCAGCATCCATACGAACGGCAACGCCACCACAATTACCCCCGCGCTGAGGATGAGGTGGGTGAGCAGATTGCCCCAGTGGGCGCGGCGGCGGGGGGGCGCATGGTACTCGGTCGCCTGCCCATCTGCTGCTATGGTTGTCGGTGTGCTTGCCATTCCAGTCTCCCCGATTTTAGATTAAAGTTTCGATGCCTCCCCTCCCGCCGAGAGGGGCTGGGGTGGGAGGGATTCGCGCGGCACGCACCCACCCCCTACCCCTCCCGGCGGGAGGGGAGTAGGCGAACCTACGCTTCCGTTCGCCTGCCCACGAAGCGCAATTGCACGATCGAGAGGGTAATCAGCAGCACGAACAGCACCATGGCAATCGTCGAGGCGTAGCCCAGCCCTTCATTGAAATACTTGAAGGCGGCGTTGTTGAACATCAGGGTCAGGGTCAAGGTGCTGCCATCCGGCGCACCCGCCCCTTGGGGGGGCATGGCGGTGACATAAATAGGGGTGAAGGCTTGGAACGCGCCGATGGTGCTGACGATCAACAGGAAGTAGGTAGTGGGACTGAGCAGCGGCCATGTGATGTAGCGGAACAGCGACCAGCCTTGTGCGCCGTCCACCTTGGCCGCATCGTATAGCTCCTTGGGGATGTTCGCCAACCCCGCCATGAACACCACAATGTCGAAGCCGACGATGTACCAGACCGCCAGCAAAATAATCACGCACAAAGCGAGGCTCGGCCCCTCGGCCCAATGCGGCACATCCACCCCACTGCCGAATATCGCCTGTATCCCCAGCTTGAAGATACCGCGCGACTCGCCGAGGAAGTCGGAGGTGTTCGCCCCGAAGAAGCTGAGGATATAGTTGATCAACCCACCCGGCCCCCGCCCGTCCGGTGAGCGGAACAGCCACTGCCAGACGATGCCGCTGACTACCAGCGAGGTGATATAAGGCAGGAAGTAGAGGGTACGATAGATGCCGATGCCCTTGATCGGGCGACTGAGCAGCAGGGCGAAGAAGAGGGAGATGACTAGACCCAGCGAGACGGTGCCGACCGCGTACCAGATAGTGTTGGCCAAGGCCTGCCAGAAGGTGGGACTGGCGAATAGCTTGGTATAGTTCTTGAACCCCACTTCGGTGGCGGGGGGAGGGAGCAAGCCCTTGACGATGGACACATCATGGAGGCTGAGGATGAAGGCGTAGATGATGGGCAGGAGTTGGAATACCAGTAGGAAGAGCAATGCAGGCATTACATAGGCGTAGCCCTCGACATTGCGCCAGAAGCGGCGGGCGCGTTGGCTGCGGGCCAGCCCCGCCGCGGTGGGCGCAGCATTCATATCAATCGTCGTCGAACTGTTCGCCATGCCTTTGTCCCTTCGCGTTCATTAGCACCGCTGAATTGTAGCCGACTAGCTTTAAGCCGAGTTTAAGGGATAGTTAAGGCGATGTTAACGGCGGGGCAGCAACGGGGGCGGTGGCAGCTCGCTCCACCGCCGAGGCGAAGGCGGCGATTGCGGCGATTGCGGACGATGCAGCAACGGGGGCGGTGGCAGCTCGCTCCACCGCCCCTATTATACCAGATTTGCATCGGGGTTTATAACATTTGCCAGAGCCTGCCGCTAGCTCAAACGGCAGCCGTAGCCAACTCGCTTAGGACGGGGTCTTCCTCGTCCTGAAACGTCGCTACTCTTATCGAGCGGGAGGGTAGTTTGGCGAAGTTAGCCCGCAAGTGGTCAATCTGGTGCGAAGTCAGGGCACTGAGAAACTCCGCGCCGCACTCGCGGCAGCTAATTATCGGCATATTCTCAATTACCAGCAGGTCATCCCCGCTGCCGAAAGCACGTGCGCTACGACTGATATAGGCAGTCGGTTGTCCACAGTTTCCGCAAATCATCGCTTTGTCCTTTGCTAGAGCAAGTAAACGGTTATTACCAAAGTTTTGTTCCCGTAAATAAGTTTAGCTACCACCTCCATAGGACGACGGCTATTATAAGTTGTGCCCTTGATGCGATATTTGAACTCGGCACTTACATGGTCGCGTTGGCGCTCAACAATCCTGCCGGTCAAGATTACGTGTTCAATATCGTACTGCCCGATACCATCATCTTGCATCTCCATACGCGCATGGAATGGGATGATGAGGTTATACTGTCGGACGCACTGGCGCATCCTCTGCAATATATCTTCGTACATCTGCGCCCTTCATTAACACAGTTGCGTTGCGGATTTGTATTTTCATTATACCACAGAGCAAAAGAAAAGGGGAGCCGCATCGTTCGCGGCTCCCAATCTGATTGTTTAGCTAGCTTTCAGGGCTTAAATATATCCGTAGAGGAAGGTTGGCAGGAAGCTGACGTTGAAGATAAGCAGCAACGAGCCGAGTAGCGGTAGTGCGATAGTAGAAAGGGATGCGAACATCGCGTTCTGGCTACTTAGCTTGAACACCGCTTGCAGGGCCATCCACAGGTAGTAGAACACCGCCACCCAGAACAGCAGGGTGATAATCGCTATCAGGGTGATGCTGAGGAAGCGGATAGCGATGGCGGTGACAATCGCCTTGATGATGAGCAGCGGCACGCCGTACAGCGAGATAGACCATGCCGTCTCCATTATCGCTGTCTGTGGCGATGCCGCCTTGCCCCCGAACACATAGGTGCTGAAGGCGAAGGCCAGCAGCGTGCCAATCGCGAAGTCCACAACAATCTGCCACAACCCGCTGAAGAACTCGCTGAAGGCGAAGCTAAAGCCAACGCCGAAGATGAGGAACAGTAGGAAGTAGACGAGGCCGGTACCGACTGCGGCGACCAGCACGTTGGTGACGATTGCCACCCAGTTGGCATTAGGCAGTTCGCTGCTGAAGGTTTGGGGCGTAGGCGAGGTCAGCACCTTCATCCACTTGGCGGGCAGTTGGGCGAGGTCGGCTTGGCCCTGCGACATCATCTTGTTGAAGTCGGGCGCGGTGTAGTTGGGCTGCCCACCCTGCGGCGGGTATCCACCCTGCGGGGGTTGCTGTGGGGGGTAGCCACCCTGCGGCGGCTGCGGGGGATAGCCTCCCGGTGGCGGGGGTTGCTGCGGGGGATAGCCTCCCGGTTGCTGATTGGGGTCGTAATTCTGAGACACGTCTGGCCCGTACCTTTCTGTCGGCAGAGCTTGCCGAGGTTGGAAGTTTGTAATCGAGGCTATCACAGCCTTCAGCCAATGCCACATTTTGCTTGTGCTTTTTCAATGTTGTAGCGATTGTATCACCCTTGCGCTCTAATGTCAATAGCCCTGCCGCATCGCCCGGTTATAATGGGTTAGACTGTATGCTGGCGGGGGATGTTTCGCCGCGAGTTAGCGTAGCAGCAAGGCCGCGCCGATGAGCAGGAAGGCGGCGACGAAGCACAGATAGGCACCGTTGACCAGCTTCAGTTGCCACTTGCGGTCTAGCACCCACGTGTTGAGGCTGACCAAGTTGCCCCCGCGCATTCGGGCCACGCCGCCAGTGAGGACGAACACCCCCCGCGCGAACCCATATAGCGTACCCAGCAGCAGCCCGACCGCGAGGTTGCCCGCCAGCAAGTACCACGCCAACAGCACGTAGAAGCTAGCGTAGGGGATGAAGGTGAACACCCCCGCGCCCAGCATATAGCCGTAGAAGAAGGTGCCGACGATAGGGCGGTTCACCCCCCAACTATTCGGCACTTGCCAGTTCGATTGGGGCGCGGGCAAGCGCAGCCAGCCCAACTCGTGCGCGGCATAGAGTAGGGCGAAGCCGCCGAGGATTAGCCCGGCCACGATGTTGCTCTGGAACAGGCCATGCAGCGGCCCTCCCAGCGCGGAGAGGAGCAGCCCCACGCTGATGCCGCCCAGCACGCTGCCGAGGATATAGATTACGCTACGCAGTAGCCAGAACCGAGTGTCGCTTGCCGTCGTCCCGCGAGGCACGATTACGAAAATCATGTTCACCCCTCAAGCCGAGCTAGTCTTGGACACCCCCACCAGCAAGGTGAGGGTGACGGCGACCGCAATGGCCGCGCCCTCCCGCAGGCCCGCGTAGGCGGGTCCGAGGAGGGCGAAGGTGACACCGGAGACGATGCCCAGCAACGCAGGCAAGGCGGTTTGCCCGCGCCGGGTGAGGCTAAGTCGGGACATTGTGCGCTAGTTGTTGCCGCCGGGGCGAGCGATGGGCGGCCCGCCGGTGCGGTAGTCGCGGCAACCGCAACCGCCGCCGCCTGCACACTGGCAGTCGCAGCACAGATAGTAGCCAGG
Source organism: Chloroflexia bacterium (assembly GCA_038239995.1). Classification (GTDB taxonomy): domain Bacteria; phylum Chloroflexota; class Chloroflexia; order QHBQ01; family QHBQ01; genus QHBQ01. The sequence continues at coordinate 7,862 of JBBSEE010000017.1, forward strand.
GGCATGACCGCGACCTGTGCAGTAGCTGCTCCAGCAGCCGGTGGGGTAGAAGGCCCGCCACAGTTGGCAGGTTTGCCCATTGTGCATATAGCAGTCCGCGCCGCGACAGTTGCTGCAATACGGCCCCGGCGGTGAGCAGCTACAGCTGTTGTTATCTGCCAACGCCTTGCCCTCGCTCAGTCGCCCCAGCAATAGCGCGGCGATGAAGGCGAACGCGGTGGTGCTAGCCTGCTTCAGGAAGCCGCGCCGGTCAATCGCCCGCGCAATCCCCTCCGCCAGCATCTGCGTCTTGCTCTCTTGTTGCATCTGCCAACCTCCTTACCCCAGCCCGTAGCTAGGGCCTAACTAAAGAAAGGATAAACCGACCCGCCGCGCGGGGTTAATTGTTACTGCGGGTGCCATCACCGCTGCCAGTAATGGGCGGCCCGCCGGTGCGGAAGTCGCGGCAACCGCAAGTGCCAACTCCGCTGCACGTGCAGTCGCAGCAGAGATAATAGCCGGGGGCGTGACCCCGACCTGTGCAATAGCTGCTCCAGCAGCCGGTCGCGTAATAATAGCGATAAAGTTCGCAGCTATGTCCGATGTGCATATAGCAGTCCGCGCCGCGACAGTTGCTGCAATACGGCCCCGGCGGGTAGCAGGTGCAAGCATTGTTATCCGCCAACGCCTTGCCCTCGCTCAATCGTCCCAGCAGCAGCGCGGCGACAAAGGCGAACGCGGTGGTGCTAGCCTGCTTCAGGAAGCTGCGACGGTCAATCGCACGGGCGATGCCTTCGGCCAGCAGTTGGGTTCGGCTCTCTGGCTGCATCGCGCCACCCTTCTAGCTTGCTGCCTTTGGGCGAGTGCAACCCGCCCCTACACCAACCGGCATAATCCATCCGCAACGGCGTATCTCCCATCCAAAATCTAAAATCGGCTAGTGTGCGTGCGCCTCGGCGGGTTCACTGGGCGGCTGGGCCTCGCCGGTCTCGGCTTGGCGCAAGTAACTATCCAGATTGACCCGATTGTTTGCCAGCCCCTTGGCCCTTACCATCGCTTGGGGGTCGAGGACGAACACGAAGGGGGTAACTCGCGCTTGGTAGCGGGACATGATGCCGCCATCGTTGGCAAGGGTGGTCAGGGTCGAGTCGGTCTCTTGCACATACCGCTGGCTCTCCTCATCGGTGGCCCGATTGACCCAGATAACCTGCACACGGTCAGCATTGTCCCGTTGGAACTCAATCGCTTGGGGCAACAAATGACGACAGGGGGCGCAGGTGGGTGCGCCGAAGATGAGCAGAGTATAGCGTTGCCCATCCATCAACTGTCGCAAACTAGTCTCTTTGCCGAACTGGTCGTTGGCGGTAAAGTCGGGCGCACGAGTGCCGATTACCAGCCCATCGCGCGACACCCCCGCCGCGGTGCCCAGATACTGCTGCCCAATCTGGCGATATAGCAAAATCACCAGCAGCCCCAGCCCCAGCACGATTGCCCACAACACGATGTAACTTACTAGCCAGATACCTTCCATGTACCCCTCACCCTACCCTCTCCCGCAAGGGGCGAGGGATTTGATTATTCTACCTTCTTAATTCTTCACTCCCTACGCCGCCTGCAGCGTCTGACGAATATAGCCCAGCACCCGCCCCCCGAAGACGATGACCGCTACCGCCAACCCGGCCAGCAGCGCAACCGCCAGCCCGTCAATCGCGGCGGGATACGCGCTACTACGCCCCAGCACGAAGTAGTCGAGCGCGAGATAGCCGACCGCGCTGAAGGTGAGCAACAGGGCGAACAGCAGCAGCAACAGGTTGCGCCCGAACGCCGCCCAGTTCAGTGTATCCGCGCTGAAGCTGCCGAAGCAGTGGCAGTTCTCCCGCTTACCGCGCAGCAGCTTGCCCCCCACCACTATGGTGAACACCGCAAACATCACGCTTGCCGCCGCTGCCGCTAGCGGGGTGAGCAGGCCCAACACCAGCAGCCCGCCGATACTTATCTCCACATAGGGCAACCATCGCGCAGCGATACGGGCCAGCGGTAGGGGCAGAAAGTTCACCTCGGCTATCACCAGCGCGGGGTTGTTCTCAATTAGCTTGCCTACCCCCGCCACCAGCAGCACCCCGCCGAGGCAGAGGCGAGCGAACAGCACAAGGTAGGGCGAGTTCAGTATCTCAGTCATAGGATGGTCGAGGAGCGTCTAGTCGCCAGCGATAGCGAAATCCGCCCCGAAAATTGCACCTTGCGCGTGGTGGTGAGCGGTTGGGAATAGCATAGCACACCCGCAAACAAGAGTCAAGCGCGGTGAGTTCGTTTTTTCCTAGCCCGTTGGTACTGTTCTATGCCCGTACCGTTGCCCCTACCCAGCGGTTCTGATATAATGCGGCCAAATACAGCCAACGGATTGAAAAAACGGATAAACGGATTAGGTTGGTCACTGCTTCGATATAGTGAGATGTTGCAGCCAAATACAGCCAACGGATTGAAAAAACGGATAAACGGATTAGGTTGGTTGCTGCTTCGGTATAGTGAGATGTGGCAGCCAATAAATTGAGTTGTTGGCAGACCGATAAGTGAATACTTCAACCGAAGTGCCTCATCAACGAGGAGGAAAGAGATGGGCCTCGACTCTAACGCACCCTATCAGGACCTCACTTACAAGGTGACAGGGATAGCAATGCAGGTTCATCGCACATTGCGACATGGCTTGCGTGAGGAAGTATATCAGAATGCGCTGGAGATTGAGCTTGCCCAGAGCGGCATCCAGTTCGTTCGGGAGTATCAAACAGACGTGCGCTATCACGACGAGGTTATCGGCATATATTACCTAGATTTTTGGGTGGAAGATATGTTGGTCGTGGAGCTAAAGGCATTTTCACATCTGACCACTAACGAAGAGGTGGCACAATATCTACGCTATATGCAGGTGGCTGGTGCGAAACTTGGGTTGCTGCTTAACTTTGGGCGGCCTAGCTTGGAACATCGGCGTATCACTTGCCCACGTAGTTGGGGCGCATATAACCCTCAACATGATCGCTGGCTACGCACCGAAGGCTACAAGCCAATCAACCCTGAAGGTAAGCAATACCCCTAATCCGTTTATCCGTTTTCACAATCCGTTGGCGGGAATCCGTTAGCTGTAATTAAGGAGAACTCAAACATGACCACTCAATCCCCTATCCCCTATGCCCACGCCTCCGCCGCCGCGGTGTGGCGGCCCAGCGACGAGTATATCCAGCGCAGCCGCTTGCGCCGCTTCATGCAGGGGCAAGGCATCAGCGATTATGGCGAACTGCTAGCCCGCGCCGCCTCCGATGTAGCATGGTTCTGGGATGCGGTGGTGAAGGATTTGGACATCGAGTTCTACCAGGCCTACACCCAAGTGGTGGACACCAGTCGCGGCATCCAGTGGCCGCGCTGGTTCAGTGGCGGGCAATACAACTACGTGCATGACGCGCTGGATAAACGCGCCGCCGCTACCCCAGACCAGCCCGCGATTATCTACGAGGCGGAAGAGGGCGAGGTGCGTACCTTCACCTATGCTCAACTGTTGGCCGAGGTGAACAAGCTAGCGAACGGCCTGCGCGAGTTGGGGGTGGGCAAGGGCGACCGCGTGGGCATCTTCATGCCGCTCTGCCCCGAAACCGCGATTGCGACATTGGCCTGCGGCAAGATTGGCGCGATATTCATCCCCATCTTCAGCGGCTACGCACCGGCAGCGGTGGCTAGCCGCTTGCAGGACGGTGAGGCCAAGCTGCTGATTACCGCCGATGGCTTCTATCGGCGCGGCAAGGTGATTGCGATGAAAGAGGTGGCCGACGAAGCCGCCGCCCAGTCGCCCAGCGTCGAACACGTATTGGTCTACCCCCGCGTGGGCCGCGATGTGGCGTGGGACGAGGGCCGCGATGTGTGGTGGGGGATGCTGACTGAGCGGCAATCCGACCAATACGAAACCGAGCGTACCGACCCCGAAGACCCCTATATGCTGATCTACACCAGCGGCACAACCGGCAAGCCAAAAGGGGCGCAGCACGTGCATTGCGGCTTCCCACTGAAGGGGGCGCAGGATATGGCCCACTGCTTCGATGTGCAACCCGGTGATGTGCTGTTCTGGTTCACCGACATCGGCTGGATGATGGGGCCATGGGCGATTAGCAGCACCCTGATATTGGGCGCAACCGTGTTCCTCTACGACGGCACCCCCGATTATCCTCATCCTGACCGTGTGTGGGAGATGGTGGAACACCACCGCGTGACCCACCTCGGCATCTCCCCCACCGCGATACGCGGGTTGATGGGGCAGGGAGAGGACTGGGTGACGCGGCACGACCTCAGCAGCCTGCGGGTGCTGGGGGGGACGGGCGAGCCGTGGAACCCCGAACCCTGGCGGTGGTACTTCGAGAATGTGGGCGGGTCGCGCTGCCCGATTATCAACTACAGCGGCGGCACCGAAATCAGCGGCGGCATCCTCGGCTGCGTCACTCTGCTGCCAATCAAGCCGATTAGCTTCAACACCGCCATCCCCGGCATGGCCGCCGATGTGGTGGACGACGCGGGTAATCCGGTGCGCGGCGCGGTGGGCGAACTGGTGATACGCGCCCCATGGGTGGGGATGACGCGCGGCTTCTGGAAGGCCCCGGAACGCTACATCGAGGCCTACTGGTCGCGCCTGCCCGATATTTGGGTGCATGGCGATTGGGCGCAGATTGACGAGGACGGCTACTGGTACATCTTGGGGCGCAGTGACGACACCATTAAGGTGGCGGGCAAGCGGGTCGGCCCTGCCGAGGTGGAGTCCGCCGCGGTCAGCCACCCTGCCGTGCAGGAGGCAGCAGCCATCGGTGCGCCGAACGAACTCAAGGGGGAGGTGGTAATCTGCTTCGTCATCCTCCGCCCCGGCTATGCTGAGAGTGAGCAGCTACGCAAGGAAATCGAGGACACAATCACCTCGCAGCTAGGCAAGTCGCTGAAGCCAGAGGCGGTGCGCTTCGTGCGCGATGTGCCGAAGACGCGCAACGCCAAAATCATCCGCCGCGCCATCCGTGCGGTCTACACCCACGCTGAAACTATGGGCGACCTGTCCGCGCTGGAGAACCCCTCCGCGTTGGAGGAGATCGCTAATTCACGCTGAGGGCGCAGCTAATTATCTTCGGCGAGGGCAACCCGCTGGTGGGGATAGGCAGTGGTCAGCGGTTCACGCCCCTCAGCCTGCGCCGCCCGCCATTCGCGCTCGTTAGTGACATAAATCACCCCATCATCGGAGCCAACCGCGACCATCTGATTGCGCCAGTCCCCGTTCGCCTCCTGTACGCGCACGAGGCTGCCACGCGGCAGGCGGGAGCGTGGCGGGCCGAAGAAGACGACAGTGGCATTACCATACCGCTCTTGCACCTCGGTGGAGGACGGCTCGATTACCCCTTGCTGATTTAGCCAAGCGATACGTTCTCCCCGCGTCATCTCCGCCCAAGGCTTAGGCAAGGTTGCTTCTAGGTTAGCCATCTCCTCATCCATCGCTTCAGCCAGCCGCTCGATTGTGGCAGGGTCAGGAGCAGTAAGACCGAGGAGGGCATAGGTTCCGTTCTCACTCAAGTCTTGAACCGCTTGCGCCGCACTTTTTACCCTTTTCATCGTTAACGCCTCTTTTTCTAGCGG
>JBBSEE010000018.1:0-13176 GCA_038239995.1 Chloroflexia bacterium
CCTATTCGGATTCGACCTACCCTTCCTCTTCGAGCGGGCACAGACACTGGGGGTGCCGTTGCGGTTGGGTGGGGTGGGGGGGCGGTCGCTCTTGGAACGCTACCACGAACCGGCGGCCTATCGGCGTAGACAACGCACCCGCTATCAAATCGCGGGGCGCGAACTGATTGACACTATGGACGCGGTGTTGCGCCACGACTTCAGCGTGCGTGATATGCCCGGCTACGGCCTCAAGGCAGTGGCCCGCTACTTTGGCCTTGCTGCCCCCGACCGCGTGTACCTGCCCGGCGCGGCTATCTATCGCACCTATGTGCAGAACCCAGAGCTAGTCAAGCACTACGCCCTCGACGATGTGCGCGAGGTGGATGGGCTATCGCAGCGGCTGCTCGGTGCCGCCTTCGCCCTTGCCGCGATGGCTCCCCGCCCCTATCAGCGGGTGGCCTCGGCTGGCCCAGCGATGGGTATCCTCGAACCGATGCTGGTGCGGGCCTATCTGCGGGCCGGTCACGCCCTGCCCCAGTCGGAGCAGCATGACCCCAGCCTCGGCGGGCACGCGGGGGGAGCGACCTACCTGTTCGCGGGCGGGGTCGCGCAGCACGTGGTCAAAGCCGATGTCGCCTCGATGTACCCCTCGATTATGCGCGTGTACCAGATTGGCCCCCAATGCGACCAGTTGGGGGTGTTGTTGACCCTCGTGGAGCGGCTCACCGACCTACGGCTCAAGCACAAGGACGCGGCCCGCGCCGCCCCGCCTCACTCGAACACGGCGGGGCAACATCACGCCGCCCAAGCCGCGATGAAGATACTGGTGAACTCGGCTTATGGCTATCTGGGGGCGGGGACGATGGCCCTGTTCGCTGACCGTCGCGCCGCAGATAAGGTGACGGCCACGGGGCGGGCGATACTTGACCAAGTGGTGGCCGCACTCAAGGCGCGGGGCGTGGCTCTGTTGGAGGCAGATACCGATGGGGTATTCTTCGCGGTACCGGGGGACTGGGATGAGACGGCGGAGCGGCAATTGGTCAACGCGGTGGCCGCCACCATCCCCGCAGGCATTCGCCTAGAGTACGAAGGGCGTTACCAAGCGATGCTCTGCCACGAGGTGAAGAACTATGCGCTGCTCACATACGCGGGAGAGCTAATCCTGCGTGGCGGTGCGCTCCGCTCTAGCCGCAGCGAACAATTCGGGGTGCGCTTCCTGCACGAGGCTGTCGGTTGCTTGTTGCGTGGTGATGTCGCCGGGCTGGTGCAGGTCTATCAAGAGACGGTGCAGGGGCTACGTGAACGCCGCATCCCCGTAGCCGAGGTTGTCACGCGGGCGCGGCTGGCTAAGAGTGCCGCCGAGTACCAGCGCACGCGGGGGCGACTGAAGGAAGCCGCTTACGAGGCGTTGCTGGGGGCGGGGCGAAGCGATTGGCAAGCGGGGGAGCGGGTGCGATACTATCGTGCTGAGGGTGGCCGCTACGTGTGGCTGCCCGACGATGCCGAAGCCGAGCCGGAGCCGAGTGGAGAACACCCCAGCGCACTAGCGGCTGACCCGCCCCCCGACTACGATAGTGCCCACTACATCCGCGTATTGGATACCTCATACGTGACGCGGCTACGCAAGGCCTTCCACCCCCAAGATTATACCCAACTCTTTCACGCCGCCGGACAGTTGGGCCTGTTCGACCAACCCCTCGCTCACATCACGCCACAGTGGATAACCGCGCCTGCCAAGCCAGTGTAGGTGAAACACACCTAGCTGCTTTACCACCGTCTGGCAGAACTCCACAAACTTTGTAGCAGCCGGGTTTGGTGGGCAAATAGGCAGCAAAATAGGGCTGGCAACAACGTCTCCGCGAGACTATAATGCGGGGCAAGGGAGGGCAAGGATGAGAGGCAGAAGCGTAGGCATCGTAATAATAGGGCTGGCGATTATAGCAGCTATAGGAGCTACCATTTACTGGTGGCTGTCTAATCCCGCGGCTGGCAATCGGGTTAGCAACAAGTACCCTTACCACAATCCCACCAGCATCAAGTTCAATCAGGCAGAGATTGATACGGCATGGGTGGAGTGGAAGGGGACAATGGTGACATCGAAAAACGCGGGCGATACGCCGCGGCTGCGGGTGATGGGCGGCACCGATATGCAATCTAGCGTCTCGGAGGGGCAGGGCTATGGGATGATGCTCGCATCGGTGCTAGACGACCAGCCCACCTTTGACGGGTTGTGGCTGTTCACCGCTGATTATCTGAACCCCCATGGGCTGATGAACTGGCATATTGCTGCTGACCGTTCCGTGGCGGGGAGCGGCGGAGCTACCGATGCCGACGAGGATAATGGCGATGGCTCTAGTCAACGCTTGCCAGAAGGTGCAGCAGGGGGTGTGGCCCGCCAGCGTCAACAAGTTGGACTATTGTGCGCTGGCGGCCAAGATGATTAACGCTATCTACACCTATGAGGTGGACGCGCCCGGCTACAGCGAACACGCCGGGCTGGACGATAACCCCGGCTATGAACTGCTGCCCGGCGACCAATGGAGCATCAGCTCTGACTACCCTGCTGGTATCGTCAACCTCTCCTACTTCGCTCCCGCCTACTATCGGGTGTTTGGTCGGTTCACCAACAATCCCGGCTGGGACAAAGTGATTGCCCGCAACTACGATATTGCCGATACGGTAAGTAGTAAGGCGGGCAATTGCGCCAAACTAGTGCCCAACTGGAACACCTACACAGGTGATGCCCAAAAGGTGGCGTGGCAGGCGGATAGTTACATGAACTTCGGTTGGGATGGCGCACGTTTGGCGTGGCGGGTGGCGGTAGACCGGGTATGGTTCAGCGATACGCGAGCGGTGAAGCTGGTCAACGATATGGGCAGTTTCTTCGCCAGCGTGGGGGCAGCCAACATTACCGCCGAATACAAGATGGATGGCACCAGCCCTAACACCTACCACGCCCCATTCTTTATCGCGCACGGCGCGACCGCGATTTGGGCGGCCACTAGCTTGCGCGGGGTGAGGTGCGGTCAAGCCGCGGGCACGCTGAGGTCAACCCCGCAGCAGGCTTATGATGCCGTGGTGGCGAACAAGGACACCAGTGATGCCCCCTACTACAACAATGCTTGGCGGCTATTTGCCATGCTGCTGATGTCCGGCAACTTCCCAAACCTTGACCCAAAATCAGCCTATTTGCGAAAAACTCGGCAATTTTGCAAAAGGGTATTGACAGGATGATAAAGTTGTGATATTATCTTTGTGGGAACGCTCCCATAGCGTTCTCACATTTAGCGAGTTGGTGGGAGCGTTCCCACAAGAGGAGCCTTCGGCAATGACGCTTGAAGAGGTAGCCCAGCTAGCAGGCACATCGCGCTCCACCGTGTCGCGGGTCATCAACGATGACCCCAAGGTCAGCGACGCGGTACGGGCGCGGGTCAAGCGTATCATCGCCGAGACCGGCTATCGGCCCAACGCCTCGGCCCGCAACCTCGCCGGTAAGAATACGCAAGTGATTAGCCTACTGGTGCCGCGTTCACCGATAGAGACCTTCAACGACCCCTTCTACGGTCCGCTCCTCAAGGGCCTCGGCTCGGTTTGCAACGACCGCGATTATGGGCTGATGTTGCTGATGCTCGACCGGCCCGACCCCCATATCCAACGCCGCTTGCTCAATACCCACAATACCGACGGCTTCATCCTCGCGGTCAGCCTCGTCCACAACAATCCGTTCGTCCCCTACCTTATTGAGCGCAGCATCCCTTTCGTTTCAATTGGTCGCCATCCCATTTACACCAACATCAATTACGTTGATGTGGATAATGTCAATGCCGCAGCCGAGGCAGTACGCCATATGCTGAAGCGGGGGTTGCGCCGCATCGCTACCATTACCTTCAGCCTGCAAGTCACCTCTGGGCTGGACCGCCGCGATGGCTACTTGCGGGCATTGACCGAGGCGGGCATCACTCCCGACCCCGAACTGATAGTCGAGGGCGGCATCACCAGCTTGGACGGCTACGAAGCGATGCGTCAACTGCTGCCGCATCGCCCCCAAGGCGTTTTCGTCGCTAGCGATACGATGGCGGTGGGGGCATATCGCGCTATCTACGAGGCGGGGTTGCGGGTGCCGGACGACATCTCAGTGGTAGGTTTCGACGACAACGAACAGGCATCGCATCTGGTGCCTGCGCTAACCACTATTCGCCAGCCGATTGCCGAACTGGGTGCGGTAGCGGCGGAGATACTGCTCGACGTGATTAGCGGCGATGTGGAGCAGCCGGTGCAGCGGGTACTGCCCTACTCGTTGGTGGTACGCCGCTCGTGTGGCACACCCGCCCCCGACAGTCAGACTGATAGTCAGTCTGAGCGCAATATCAAGGCGGATTCGGTTCTCACTTACTAGTCAACAGGGTCAATCCCAATAGTGACATTTGCACCGCCGCGCACCCCCAAAAGTGCGTTAGGCTTGTATCGTTGCACCCTTGTTTGGGACAGTTGTCAAAATCGCGCCACGGCCGGGCGCGAACTAGGCACTATCGCACAGGGGTAGAGGAAAATCCAACCATCGTTCGTGCAGTAGTTCAGTTACCTTAAGGAGGAAGACCATGAAGTTCTACCGGAAGCTCACCGCGTTGGTGCTCGTGATGCTCACCGCGCTGGTGTTGAACGCCTGCGGCGGCGACACCGCTGCCCCGACCGCCACTCCTGCCGCTGGCAACAGCGGCAACACGACCGCGAGTAACTCGGCCCCGACTGCGACCCCCGCCAGTGCCCCCGCCGCGACGGCGACCACTGTTAGCGTCACCAGCGGGAGTGCGGCCACCGAAGTGCCGCCTACCCCTACCTATCCGATGGGCGACAGCAACCCTAGCGCCGCTACCACCATCAAGCTGTGGATTATGCCCAACTCCGGCAACTCCAAAGATGACATGATTAAGTTGCTGGCTGGCTTCAAGACGGCGATGCCCAATGTCAACGTCCAAGTCACGGTGTTGGACTGGGGTTCCGCCTTCACCAAGATTACTAACGCAGTAACTAGCGGCGAAGGCCCGGACGTGACCCAGCTAGGCACTACGTGGGTTGGCGCGGTCAGTGCCCTCGATGGGCTGCGCCCCTATACCGCCGACGAGATTGCCTCGATGGGCGGGAAGGACTCCTTCTTCCCCGCCGCGTGGAACACCTCGCACCTGTATGGCAGCACCGATACCACCGCGATCCCTTGGTTCCTCGACGTTCGGGGCCTCTACTATCGCACTGACATCCTGAAGAACTTGAACATTGACCCCGCCACCGGCCTCGACACGTGGGAGCACTTCGATGCCACCATGGCAAAGGTGACGGCGGCTAAGGTAGTAACCACCACCTTCGTGTTCCCCGGCAAGAACGACTGGAACGTGGTCCACAACTTTGCCCCTTGGGTGTGGAGCGCCGGTGGCGATATGCTCAATAGCGACAATAGCAAGTCCACCTTCAATAGCGACCAAGCACTGGTCGGGGTCAAGCAGTACACCAGTTTCGTGGGCAAGGGCTACACCCCGGTATCGGTGCTGGAGAAGAACACCGCTGATGCGGAGAACATCTTCAAGTCGGGCAACGCCGCCTTCGTGGTGGCGGGTTCGTGGATAATCGGTCAAGGGCACCAGACCGCCAAGGACGGCGGGTTCAGCGATATGGCTGCGGCGGGCAAGGTCGGGGTCGTCGCCATCCCCGCTGGACCAGCCGGTTCGATTACCTTTGTGGGCGGCTCTGACCTTGCGGTGATGAAGGCGAGCAAGCACCCCACTGAGGCGGTGGCCCTAGTTAAATACCTGACCGGCCAAGAGGCCAACGTGGCCTACGCCAAGCTGACCGGCAATATGCCTGCCTCCAAGGCTGGCTACGGCGACCAATACTTCAGCGGCGACCCCATGTACCAAGTGTTCATCAAGGCGGCGGGGACCGGCAAGTCCTACCCCACTATTGCCGCATGGGGGCAGATTGAGGACGCGATGAAGAAGAACCTGAGCGGCCTGTGGGACGATGTGGCTGGGGTGAACGGCACCTTCAGCCCCGACATGATTAAGCTCCGCCTCGACGCAGCGGCTAAGGAAGTTGATGCCATCATCGCTGCCAACAAGTAGACATTCCTCTCCTCCCCGGTTAGGGTGGGGGCAGGGTTTGGATACCCAACAGCCCTGCCTCTGCTCTAACTGAAATCAAGAAGGTAGCAGGTAGAATATAGAATGGCGACCCCAAGAGCGACTACCGCCGCGCCGAAGATCTTCGCCCCCGCACAAAGGGGGTTGTGGCGGCGCATCCGCAAAAACGGCTTCGCCTACGCGATGATTGGCCCAGCGGTACTGGCGATGATACTGGTCCACTTCATCCCCACCGTGCAGGCCATCTATATGTCCTTCCTCGACTTGCGGGTCCGCACCCTGAAGCAGTTCCTCGCTGCCCCCTTCATCGGCTTCGACAACTACAGCGACATCTTCAGGGACAGTAGCCCGCTCAGTTTCGGGCTGTGGGATGCGGTGCGTAACACCTTCTTCTACGCCATCGCCGTGAATGTCGGGACCATCCTAATTGGCCTAGTCGCGGCGTTGCTGATTAACCGCGAGTTTCGGGGGCGGGGTATCATCCGCACCTTCTTGCTGATGCCTTGGATACTGCCCACCTACATCGTGGGGCTAGTATGGGGCTTCATGTGGCGGCAGGATACTGGCGCAGTGAACAATATCCTCATCGCCCTCGGTCTTACCGACCACCAGCACGCTCCGTTCTGGCTGATTGGCCCCAACGTGTTCTGGGCCATCACCATCCCCACCATCTGGCGCGGCTTCCCCTTCACCATGATACTGCTGCTCAGTGGCTTGCAGGTGATCCCCGCTGACCTGTATGAGGCGGCCAAGATTGACGGGGCCGCCCCATGGCAGAGTTTCCGCTATATCACCCTCCCCCTACTCAAGCCGGTGCTATCTATCATCATCCTTTGGGGGGTGATTGGTGCAGTCTATGCCTACAATATCGTGGCGGTGATGTTTGGCAATGGGGCGGGTTATCCCGGCGACCATGGCGACCTGATGCAGGTGCTAATCCAGCGGCAGACCTTCCAAGGCTACGCCTTCGGCGCGGGTGCAGCGGTCAGCACCCTATTGATGATTGCGATGCTAGTGTTCGTCGCTATTTGGTACAGCGTATTCCGCCGCTCACTCAGCACGGAGCCAAGCAGCTAGAAGGGGACATCATCATGGCAAGCGCGTCCCGACCACTAGGAGTGGCAAAGCAGATAAACTGGGGCGACCTCATCGGCAAGGTGCTAGCGTGGGCGGCACTGCTGTTGCTGGTGGCGATTACCCTGTTCCCCATTCTCGTGATGGTCACGACCAGCCTAAAGAGTAATCAAGAGGCGTTGAACAACACCTCACTGTTCCCCTCAGTATGGCACTTCGACAACTACCCCACTATGTGGAGTGTAGTCAACTTCGGCAACTATCTGAAGAACAGCCTGATTATCTGCGGCGTAACTATGGTGGTCGCCACCCTGCTCGCCACCCTCGCCAGCTACGCACTAGCCCGCTTTGACTTTCCGGGGCGGCATGGTTATGGTATCGCCGTGCTGGGTACTCAGCTAATCCCCGGCATCATGTTCCTGTTGCCCCTGTTTAACTTCTTCAAGTGGCTACGCGACAACCTCGGCATCCCGCTCATCAACACCTATCTGGGGATGATAGTGCTATACGTGGCCTTCTTCTTGCCCCTCAGCCTATGGATACTGCGGAGCTTCTTCGCCGCGATTCCCCCCGACCTCGAGGGGCAGGCGATGGTGGACGGCTGCAACCGCTTCCAAGCGTTCTATCGTATTGCCCTCCCTCTTGCCCGCCCAGGTATCGCCTCTACGGCTATCTACGTCTTCCTCACCGCATGGGACGAATTGCTGTTTGCGTGGGTGATGACTACTACCGACGATGTGCAAACCGTGCCGGTGGGTATCCGCCTCTACCTCGGCCAGATTGCTGGGGGTAAGAGCAACTACGAGCTAGCGATGGCGGCGGCGGTAGTCGTCACTATTCCGCTGCTCATCCTCTTCTTCTTCGTGCAGAAGCAGATGATTAGTGGCCTCACCGCTGGCGCAGTTAAATCGTAATTACCGCTTACGCGGCCAAATCTAGCTTTTCTCAAAATTATAAGGGAGCGACACATTGAATAAGCGATTCAGCGACAACTTCAAGTGGGGGGTAGCGACCTCCGCATATCAAATCGAGGGTGCAGTGGACGAGGATGGGCGGGGCGAAAGCATCTGGGACCGCTTTGGCAACACCCCCGGCAAGATTAAGGACGGCTCCAATGGGGCAGTTGCTTGCGACCACTACCACCGCTGGGAGCAAGACCTCGACCTCGTTGCCAGCCTCGGCCTCAACGCCTACCGCTTCTCCATTGCGTGGCCGCGCATCATCCCTGATAGGCGCGGCGCGGTCAATCAGCGGGGTCTGGACTTCTACGACCGCTTGGTAGATGGCCTGCTTCAGCGCAACCTCGAACCTTGCGCCACCCTCTACCACTGGGATTTGCCCCAGAGCTTGCAGGATGACGGCGGCTGGGCCAACCGCAGCACGGTAGAGGCATTCATCGAATACACCGACGCGGTCACGCGGCGGCTGGGCGACCGCGTGAAGCTGTGGATTACTGTAAACGAGCCGTGGGTGGTTGCCTGCATCGGCAACTTGTGGGGTGAACACGCCCCCGGCCTGCGTGACCCCAATGTGTCCGCACAGGTAGGTCATCACCTGCTGCTAGCGCATGGGATGGCAATGCCGGTCGTCCGCGCCAACAGCCCCGGCGCAGAGGCAGGCATCACCCTCAACTTCACCCCCGCTTACCCAGCCAGTGATAACCTTGCTGACCGCATCGCTGCCGAGCAGGTGGACTTGTTCACCAACCGCTGGTTTCTTGACCCTGTGTTTGGGCGCGATTATCCCGAAGGGTTGTGGCAGAGTTTCTCCGCCAATCCCCCCCAAGTGGCGGCGGGCGATATGGCAGCGATTGCGGTGGCGACCGACTTCTTGGGGGTCAACTTCTACAGCCGCAGCGTGGTGCGTCACCTTGAAGGTGGGCAGCCCCAGCTGGTGGAGGTGAGCGGCGCAACCTATACTGAGATGGACTGGGAGGTTTATCCCCCCGCCCTGACCAACCTGTTGCTCCGCCTGCACCGCGATTATGGGGCGCAGAAGATGTACATCACCGAGAACGGGGCCGCCTTCACCGACCAGCCGGATAACGCAGGCTACGTCAATGACGAAGCTCGCCGCGCCTATATAGAGAGCCATCTTGACGCTTGTGCCGAGGCGATCGCGCAGGGTGCGCCGCTAGCGGGTTATTACCTCTGGTCGCTATTGGACAACTTTGAGTGGGGCGAGGGCTACAGCAAACGCTTTGGCATCACCTATGTGGATTACGCCAGCCAGAAGCGCACCCTAAAGCGCAGCGGGGAGTGGTACCGCGAGTTCGTGCGGGCCAACCTGCCAGTGGGGGTTTAATTTTGGGGTGGTGAGCAATGCCGCAGTTGCTTACAAGTCTGGCTATCGCTATGTGGATGTGTATAATACATATACGAGCAGTGGTTTCCCGCCAGCGGTAGGTCGCTCCTTGGCCAGTAGATAGCGGTTTGCGGTTCAGCGATGACCTCCATGTAGCCCTTGGGGGGAGAAAGAATCTGGGTGTCAGTTATGGATGAGCAAAAGAAAAGCTCTCCACCAATGGTGGGGCCGATGGTAAATATCCTGTTGATGAGCCTGAAGAAAGTTACCGGCCCCTCCTATGTGCAGCTACTTGAGCATACCCCTTGGCAACGCTACCTCAAGCGTCCACCTTCCAGTGACCCCAGCGTGGTTGAGTCCAACGACGAGGAGTTCAGTCAAGTTTGCGCCTACATCAATGAGGTGGCAGGCACCGACCTGTTCATCGCCTTTGGTCGCTATGCCGGGGTCGAAAGCGGAAAGGTCTTCGCCGGGATGTTGGGTCCGGCCATTGCCCCCGCCATCTCTGGACTAACTGGGGTGGCGCGGCTGCAACGCATGGCGACGTTGGGGATGTCGTTGGTGCCGTGGGATAGCCCCTTTATTGTAAGTAGCACCCCCGATGGGGTCGAGGTACTCAGCCCCAACTGGGAGATGTGCAGCCGAATTAAGAGTAGCGAACCGGTCTGTGCATTCATCGGCGATACCCTGCGAAGCAGCTATGCAATGCTCATCGGCGAGCAGGTGCTAGTCAAAGAGGTAAAGTGCCGAGCGCAGGGTAAAGGGTCGGACTGCGTGTTTAGGGTGACACTGGGCTAGCGAGAGCGACACAATCATGTACGACCTCGCCGCCTTTCGCAACCGCGTGCGCGAACACACCCGCCGCGCCACCCCCTACGATGACAATCGCAAGCCTAGCCTCGCCGACCTCGCCAGTGCCATCGGGCTAAGTCGGGGCGAACTCAGCTATCGGCTGAACGGGACGAACAAGGCGAAACTGACCCGCCACGATGCGCGAGCGATCATGCGAACCCTAGCCGAGTGGGGAGCACTCACCACCCGCGCCGAAGCGACTGAGTTGCTCGCCCTCGTGGGCTTTCCGCCCCCCACTGCTGCGGAGTGGGAAGCACCGCCCCTTGATGCGCTAACCGCGCCGCCGCCGGTGGCCTCGGCCTCAGCCCCAGTCAACCGCATGGTGAGGGTGGAGCAGCGGGTCATTGCGGTGCGCCCCGCCGCGCACCAACCAGAGAGTAACCGCATGGCGGTGGGTCGGGTCCACGAATTGGCCGCCCTGACCACTGCCCTTGCCCAGCATAGCTGTGTGGCAATCACCGGCGGCGGCGGGATGGGTAAAAGCACCTTCGCGGCGATGTACATCGAGGGCGGCGGTTACAGCGCAACCTGCTGGCGCAACCTACACCATAACCCCAGCTTTGCCGACTTCACCCTCGCCGCCCTCAGCAGCCTCGGCCTCTACTTCGACCCCAGCGCGATGCCTCGCCCCCAAGACCAAGCCAACTACCTTGCCAGCGTACTACGCGGCAACCCCGACTTGCGTCAACTATTGGTGCTGAACAACTTCGAGAGCGTGCTGGGGGCGGATGGGGTGGAGGCGGGCTGGCAAGAGTTGCTAGAGTTGGCGATTGCCGGGCTGGGCCACAGTCGAGTGCTGATTACCACCCGCGAACTGCCCTACACGCGGCAGGGACGCGAACCGTATCGCTACCCCATGCCGCCCCTCACCCCCGCCGACGGAGTCGCCTTGTTGGTGCGGCTGGGGGTGCAGGCCGCTCCCGATGAGCTGGTGCAGGCGGTGAAGCTAGCGGGCGGCCATCCCCTCGCCCTCATCTTCCTCGCTGACCTCAGCCACAATCAGGGATATAGCGTGGCCGCCCTGCTCAAGGAGACGGCATGGAGCGAACGCATCGCTGAACGCTTCCTCGACCGCATCTATCGCCAGCTATCCCCCGCCGCCCAAACCGCGCTATGCTACTTCAGCATATTCGAGGGGCCGACTAATCCCGCCAACGTAGCCGGAATGCTTGCCCACTTGTCCCCACCGGCCACCGACTGGGACGAAGCGGCAGTGCATCAGCAGGCCGACCAGCTAGCCATGCGCAGCCTGCTGGACAATCGCGGGGGTGAATATCAGTTGCACCCCATCGTGCGTGAATACGCCTATCATCGGCTGGCGGATGCGCGAACCTACCATCACGCCGCTGCCCGCTACTTCCAGAGCCGTTACCCTCACGACCCCACCGCCAACCCGCCGTTGCAGCTAGCCGAGGTGCAGCCCTTGCTCGATGCCTTCGACCACTTCTGCGCCGCCGCTGATTACGAGGCCGCTTGCGCGGTCTTCACTATGCAGCTGGAACACATGAGCGGCGAGTTCTTCAACCGCACCTATATGCTGCTCAACCGCTGGGGTGAGTATGCCCGCACCGCCGCGATGGCCCGACGGCTGGCCGAGGCGGATGCCACGCTGCTCAGTGATACCAGCCGTTGTCGCGCCTTCAACGCCCTCAGCATCGCCTACCGCAATCTGGGTGAATATCAGCAGGCAATTGACGTGGCGCAGCAGGGATTGGCCCTCGCCGAGGCGATGGACGATGCGGGTAAGCAGGCCTACTTCCTGTCCAACATCGCGGTCGCTTACGAATGGCTGAAGGATTACCCACGAGCGATTGACTACACCCAGCGCACCTTGGCAATCGCCCAACCCGCCGCGATGACCAACGTGGAGGGTACATCATGGACCAGCCTCGGCAACATCTACACGCAACTGGGTGATTTCCCACAGGCACTGGCGAACCATCAGCAGGCCTACGCCATATCCCAGCAGTTGCACGATGAGAGCGGGATAGTCACGGACCTGCTGAACTTGGGGGAGGTGAGCGACGCATTGGGGGACAGGCCTGCGGCGGTGGCATATTATCGGCAGGCGTTGGCGCGGGCCGAGCAACTGGGCCACCTTGAAGGGCAAGCCACCCTGTGGTACAAGGCAGGGCTGCTTTGTGCCGCAGATGGGCGCAGCCGCGACGCGCTGGCCTGCTTCCTAAAGTGTATGCAACTGCGTGAGCGCATCGGCAACGCTGAGGAGATCGAGCAGGCAAGGGAGCGCATCGCCGCGATGCGTACTGCCCTACCCGCACTCGCATGGCGCACCCTATTCGCCGAGGCGGAACGGCTGGCGGCGGATGTAGATTGGCGGCCATGGGGCGAAGCATAGGCTAGCCGCTTGCCGAATGGAGGCCAGCAGGCGGCACACTTTCCTGCTATAATAGCGCGGCGTTTGTAGCAAGGCAGTGCATCGGAAAACAGGTAGATTAGGCAAAAGAAAGGAAGATATATGTTGGATAGCAAATGGCTACGTCGGGGCAGGCTGGTGGCCGCCTGTGCCGTGCTGGTACTGTTGTTCGGCACCATCGGTCAAGTGTCAGGGGCTAATTCACCAGTCCGTCCCCCCGCGACCACCAGCGGGAGCAAGGTTGCCCCCCTCAGCGGCAGCGTACCGATGTCCGCCGCGACTAGCAGCCAAGATACGCCGACTTACACCCGCAAGTTGCCCCCCCCCCCCCCCCGGCCAAAAGCCGCCCCCCCCCCCCCCCCCCCCCCCACCCCCCCCCGGCGGGGGAGGGGGGGGTGGACGGGCGATGGCGGTTCTAGGCCCCCCCCCGCGTCTACCCCCACCCCCGGGGGGGAGGCG